>CAYYDM010000023.1:0-21057 GCA_964470635.1 uncultured Clostridia bacterium
AGGACCAAATTTATGTGAGCGACAGCGAACAAATAAATTTGTGTTGCGAGACTGCGATTTTATATATAATATAAATTAAAGAGGTGAAGATGATGAAAGAAATCAAATTTACAGATATAGATGGAATAAAAGTAGGACATGCACAGAACCTAGAAGCAGCCACAGGCTGTACTGTAATAATATGTGAAAAAGGCGCTACAGCAGGTGTAGATGTAAGAGGAGGTTCCCCAGGTACCAGGGAAACAGATTTACTGAATCCTGTCAATATGGTTCAGCAAATACATGCTGTAATGCTTTCAGGAGGAAGTGCCTTTGGGCTAGATGCTGCTTCAGGTGCTATGAAATACTTAGAAGAGAGAAACATAGGTTTTGATGTCCAAGTAACAAAAGTTCCTATTGTATGTTCAGCCGTATTATTTGATTTAGTTGTAGGGGATTATAGAGTAAGACCAGATTTGGAAATGGGATATGCTGCTTGTATGAATGCTACAAACACAGAATGCCCAAACGGAACTTTAGGGGCAGGAACAGGTGCCACAGTAGGCAAACTTTTAGGACTTCAAAGAGCAATGAAAGGTGGTCTAGGTAGCTATGCATTGCAAGTAGGAGATTTAAAAGTAGGAGCTATAGTAGCTGTGAACTGCTTAGGTGATGTAATAGATCCATCTACAGGGGAAATTTTAGCTGGGTTATTAAATGAAGATTTGCAGACTTTTGCCGGAACAGAGAATGTAATGATGGCTAATTATGATAACAAGAAGAATCTTTTTAGTGGCAATACTACCATTGGGGTTGTAGCTACTAATGGAGAATTTACGAAATCAGAAATTAATAAAATAGCATCTATGGCTCATAATGGATATGCTAGAACCATGAGGCCAGCACATTCTATTTTTGATGGCGATACTATATTTGCATTGTCAACAGGAAAGGTACAGGCAGATATTAGTACCGTCGGTTTTTTAGCAGCTAGAGCCATGGAACAGGCAGTAATAAATGCTATAAAAAGTGCAAAATCATTATATGGAATAAAGTCATATTATGATATTAAATAAAACTTATAACATAAAACCTAGTCTAATAGTTTCATAGTAGGCTAGGTTTTTCTTTCTATATATTTAAGGTATTAAAATAGGGGGAGTAGGTGTTTTTGAAGGAGGAACTAAACCAAACACAAAGGATACAAAGAGCACAAATACTACAATTAGCAACACTATATGCTGAATATCATCACACTTAACTTTCGACAAACAATAACACCTCCTAAAATCCATTTTATAATAAGCTATGAATAAATCTAAAAGTATGTTACCTAGTTTAAAGTTTTTTAGTTGCCAAAAGATGAAAATTTCGCTTTTTTACATTTTTTGTTTGTAGATAGTGAATAGTTGTGGTATTATAAAAAATGTAGCAATTTTATATAAGGAGGTATTTTAATGGGGAGACTATTTGGAACAGATGGAGTAAGAGGAGTTGCAAATAAGGAATTAACTTGCGACCTTGCATATAAAATAGGAAGAGCGGGAGCTTATGTATTAGCGAAAGATAAAGAAGATGTAAAGATAGTTGTAGGAATGGACACTAGAATATCAGGAGATATGTTAGAGGCTGCTTTGGTAGCAGGAATATGCTCAGTAGGGGCAGATGTTTTGTCAGTAGGTATAGTACCTACTCCAGCAGTAGCCTATTTGACAAGAGCACTTAAGGCAGAAGCAGGAATAGTAATATCGGCTTCACACAATCCTGTAGAATATAACGGAATTAAGTTTTTTGGTAGTACTGGCTACAAACTTAATGATGAAGTAGAAGAAGAAATAGAAAGTTATATATTAGATGGCAAGGAAGTACCTTTGAGCCCTACAGGCGAAGAAGTAGGTAGAAGAACCATAATCAACAATGGAATGGAAGAATATACAAATTACTTAAGAAAAAGCGTAAATGTTGATTTTAAAGGATTAAAAATAGCAATGGACTGTGGAAATGGTGCTGCCTATAAAGCTGCTCCAAAACTTATAAGTGAGTTAGGTGCAGAGATCGAGGTAATACACAACAACCCAAATGGAGTAAATATAAATGTAAACTGCGGTTCAACTAAGCCTGAAGAAGTACAAAAGCTAGTGTTAAATACTGGTGCAGATATAGGCATATCCTTTGATGGGGATGCAGACAGATTGATAGCTGTTGATGAAAAGGGAAACATTGTTGATGGAGATCATGTAATGGCTATATGTGGTATCCATTTAAAGAACAAAGGAATGCTTAAAAAAGATACTATAGTGGCTACAGTAATGAGCAATATGGGACTAGATATCTGCTTAAAAAAAGAAAACATAGGCATTGTAAAGACTAAGGTAGGAGATAGATACGTTATAGAAGAGATGTTAAACAGTGGATATTCTCTAGGTGGTGAACAGTCAGGACACATTATTTTCCTAGATCATAATACTACTGGAGATGGATTGCTAACTGCTTTACAGCTTATATCAGTAGTTAAGGAAACTGGTAAAAAGCTTTCAGAGCTAGCAGAAGTCATGACTTCATTACCACAAGTACTTATAAATGCAAAAGTAAGCAATGAAAAGAAAAATGCATATATGGAAGATGAAGTAGTGAAAGAGGAAATTAGAAAATTAGAAGAAAAGTTTCATGGTGAAGGTAGAGTATTAATTAGACCTTCGGGAACTGAGCCATTAGTACGTGTTATGATAGAAGGAAAAGATCAAAATGAAATAACAGAAATGGCTCAAAGTCTAGCACAGCTTATAGAAGAAAGGCTTAATTAGTATTGAAAACATATAATATAGAATTATTCGGGTAGAATGGGAGGGCAACCTCCCTATAGAACCCAGTTCTTAATTTGAAGTTTTCAATTATTTAAAGGAGGTGTTGCCATAAAATGAAAAGTTACAATTAAATATTAAGCGCCAGAACTCAATATTTTTGAGTTGACGAGGTCGTGGTTTATCGAAATTTTCGGCGGGTACCATGCGGTGTTACTGCCACCGTTAGCAGCTGCACAAAACCTATGAGTAATTGTAGAGACAAAGGCAGCTAGGTAGTCTTTAGCTTATTAATCAATAGGCTTATTCGTCGTGCAAAAAAATGATTACTGTAAAATGAAAAATTGATAAAATCATAATTTTGTATTGAAAATGTTAATAATACAAATATAAGACTTTTAAGGAAGTGATAGTAATGTGTGGAATAATAGGATATATTGGAGCGAAGGAAGCTTCACAAATATTAATAGATGGATTAGAAAAACTAGAATATAGAGGTTATGATTCAGCAGGTGTTGCTATATTAAACGATAGAAAAATTCAAGTAAGGAAATTCAAAGGAAGATTATCTGTATTAAAAGAAAACATAGAAGTCAAACCTATAAAAGGTAGTGTAGGCATAGGCCATACTAGGTGGGCAACACATGGAGAACCTTCTGACATAAATTCTCACCCACATAGAAGCAGTGACAATAAAATAGCCATAGTTCACAATGGAATAATTGAAAACTACATGGAAATAAAGGAAGAACTTCAGAATCTAGGATATAACTTTATATCAGAGACAGATACAGAAGTAATATCACATTTGTTAGACCATTATTACAATGGGGATATTTTAGACACAGTAAAAAAAGTAGTTAAAAGACTTGACGGAGCATACGCTTTAGGAATCATGCATGTAGATAATCCTGATATGCTTATAGCTGTAAGAAAAAATAGTCCACTTATATTAGGGATAGGAGAAGGAGAAAACTTTATTGCTTCTGATATACCTGCTGTATTAAAGTACACAAGAAAAGTATATATACTAGAAGATGGAGAGATGGCCATAGTAAAGAAAGATAGTATAGAACTAATGAAAATTGATGGTACTCCAATAGTTAAGGATGTTTATGAAGTAACTTGGGACGTTGAAGCAGCAGAAAAAGGTGGATATCAGCACTTTATGCTAAAAGAAATCTATGAACAACCTAAGGCCATTAGAGATACATTATCACCTAGGGTAAATAAAGCAGGTGAGATAAACATAGATTCAGTGAGTATATCAGAAGAATATGTCCAGAGACTAAGGAGGATTTATATAGTTGCATGTGGAACAGCTTATCATGCAGGACTTCTTGGAAAAAATATGATAGAAAAATACGTAAAGATTCCAACAATAGTCGATGTAGCATCAGAATTTAGATATGGTGAGCCATTTGTAGATAAGGACACTCTTGTTATTGTAGTAAGCCAATCTGGCGAAACAGCCGATACCTTAGCAGCCCTTAGACTAGGGAAGGAAAAGGGGGCTAGAGTTTTATCTGTAACTAATGTAGTAGGTAGCTCTATTTCTAGAGAATCAGATGACGTGTTATATACCTGGGCAGGTCCAGAGATAGCAGTAGCTTCTACAAAGGCATATACTACACAGATAGTAGCTTTAACTTTAATTGCATTGGAAATGGCTAAAAAGAAGAATAGCATCACTAATGAAAAGTTTGATGCCATAATTAATGGATTAAAACAGCTTCCAAAAAAAGTTGAAGAAGTGTTAACAAATGTAGACAATATAAAAGATATAGCCGATGAAATATATAACTCTAAAAGCTTATTCTATATAGGCAGAGGGACTGATTATGATGTATCTAGAGAAGGCTCTCTTAAGCTAAAAGAAATATCATATATACACTCTGAAGCTATAGCAGCTGGAGAACTAAAACATGGTACATTGGCATTAATAGAAAAAGATACTCCAGTAGTAGCATTAGTGACACAAGATAAGCTATATGATAAGATGTTAAGCAATATAAAAGAAGTAAAAGCAAGAGGAGCATATGTTATAGCAATAGCAAAAGAAGGAAACACAGAAATAGAAAAATCAGCAGATAGAGTAATCTACATTCCAGAGACAATAGATGAAATTTCATCAGTAATAAGCATAGTTCCTCTACAGTTGCTGTCATATTATGTAGCTTATAGAAGAGGATGCGACATAGACAAACCAAAAAACCTAGCGAAAAGTGTAACAGTAGAATAAACACCATATTTCCTGGGAAATGGTGTCGAATAAATAATAAAAAACTTCGCAAACTGACATAAAGAAATATCTAGAATCAAAAAAACAAACTAAAAATCGTGGATGATAACTAGTTTTTTTATACTGAATCATCCATGATTTTTTTATTTGGCTATAGAAAAACAGAAAATAGAAGCCCTCCTACTTCCGTTAGTCTTTAATTTCTTTAAATAATTCATAGGCTTTTTTTCGAGCTTCTTCTAAAACTACGTTTCCTAGTTCGGTTATCTTGTAATATTTCCTAATCTTTCCGTCTACAGTTTTTTCTTCTTTTTCCAAAAGCCCCTTTGACTCCATATTATGAAGTAGGGGATATAGTGTCCCAGGGCTCATATCATATCCATGTTCGCTAAGTTCTTGAATCATCCAAACACCATAGAAAGGTTCTTTTTTTGCATGATGAAGTATATGAATTTGAATAAATCCTAAGAAGAATTTCCTTAAAATTTGATCTTGTATTTTTACTCACCTCTACTATATAATTTAATTATCGAACTGCGATATCGAAATTCGATACAATTATAACATGATAGTTTATTTTCCTCAATAGTGTTTTTTATAGTAGTATGTGAATGCTAAAGAAACTTTAACGTAGAATTATATTCTAATTAGTGTAAAGAAAACAATTATATAAATAATATGTGAGGTGTTTCATGAAAGAAATTATTTCGTATTTTCTTAAAATAGGTTTACTAGGTTTTGGGGGACCAATGGCGCACATTGCCATGATGGATGAAGAATTGGTTGAGAAGCGGAAGTGGGTTTCAAAGGAAGAATTTTTAGACGGATTAGCTGTATGTAATATATTGCCAGGACCAGCATCCACACAGCTTGGAATATACATGGGATACATGAGAGGAGGTGTACTAGGAGGGATTTTTGCAGGTATAGCTTTTATTTTTCCGGCCTTTATTATCATCACTTTGCTAAGTTACTTATACTTCAATTATGGTGCTATCCCTCAGGTGAAAGGTATACTATATGGTGTAAATGCAGTAGTAATTGCTTTAATCAGTTCATCCCTTTATAAAATGAGCAAAAAGTCTATAGATGACATAAAAGGTATTTTGATATTTATATCTAGCACCATCGCTGTATATCTACTAAAAGTTAATATAGTCATTGTTTTAATTGTTGGAGGGATATTGGGGATATGGATTTATTATAAAAAACCAAATGCAAATAAGAGTTACATGATAGCAGTTCCATTCTTAGGAATGGATTCAATCCTTATAAGATTATTTGAATTTTTTATTAAAGTAGGGTCATTTATTTATGGCGGAGGTTTAGTAGTCATACCTTTCATTGAACAGGAGGTAGTAGAAAAATTAGGTTGGATGACACAACAAGA
Organism: uncultured Clostridia bacterium; assembly: GCA_964470635.1. Taxonomy (GTDB): domain Bacteria; phylum Bacillota; class Clostridia; order Tissierellales; family Proteiniboraceae; genus Proteiniborus. The sequence continues at coordinate 6,413 of CAYYDM010000023.1, forward strand.
ATTTCTAACAGGGATTTCCTTTGGACAGATCACACCCGGTCCTGTAGTAATTACTTCTGCTTTTATCGGATATAAAGTATATGGATTTTTAGGTGCTTTTGTTGCAGCATTTGCTATCTTTTTTCCTTCATTTGTTTTTATATTGATTGCAGCACCATATCTAAAAAAGATTAAAAATATTTTATGGGTAAAATCATTCTTAAAAGGAATTAATGCAGCAGTAATTGGGACCATTTTAGCATCAATACTCGTCTTGATTCCCAATGCTTTAATAGACAAATGGACCTTTTTAATAGCAATAAGTGGATTTATTGCATTATGGAAGTATAAAGTTAATGTATTTTATTGCGTAGGGATTGCAGGCGTTTTAGGGGTAATTATCACTAATTTCATATAAGAATTGCTTAAAGAATTTAGCCCAAAAGCTCACCTAGAGCAAAAACAATCTCAAAATCATGGACTGAAATCATTTTTAACTGAGTTCTCCTTATTTCTTGTAGATGAAATTGAGTGGATAAGTTGGAGTAAGAATATTAAAACTCCGTAAAGGTTAGTAAATATTGAGGACCTTTACGGAGTTTATTATATACTTCTGATTTGGCAAAGGTAGGCTCTAAAATTGGCAAATTTTTCACAAAAATTAGCTAGAAAATACTACCTCGTTTCTTCCTCTTTTCTTTGCCTCATACAATGCCATGTCTGCTTTTTCTCTCAATGACTCTAAGTCACTAGTCTGGCTTGGATAAGAAGCTACCCCGATAGAAACAGTAATATTTAGCGTTAGTCCATTTGACAATTCTATAGTTGTAGATTCAACATTTTTTCTGATTCGTTCAGCGATTTCAATAGCCATTGAAGGAGGACAATCAATCAAAATAACAGAAAATTCTTCTCCGCCGTTTCTAGATACAATATCTGTATTTCTACATGTATTTGTCAATATCTCCCCAAACTTTTTAAGCACTATATCTCCTTCTTTATGTCCATAAGTATCATTTATTTTTTTAAAATAATCGATATCAATATAAAGAAGAGAAATCATTTCATACTTAACTTCTATAGAATCTAAAACCTCATTATACAGCTTATCAAACTGACGGACATTATTTAGTCCTGTAAGAAAATCTCTTTTTGCTTCTTGTTTATATATTTTATAAGATTCTGTTAGTGACTCTATGTATTTCACATAAAAGTATAACAAGAATGAAATAAGAGTTAAACTGATACAATATGAAGTAATAACATTATATCGTAATCTAGTATCAGCTATTAAAATAGTTAAGGCAATGCTAGATATTATTTCTGATATCCCAACTGATAGCAACCATCTAAACAATTTTTTAACTCTTAACTTTGTTGTGATATTGAAAACAACTACTAATATGACCAATACAATTATTGCAACAATCGATGGTTTATTAACTCCATAAAATAACAGTCTATATACAGCAATAGTAAAAGCTGATGTAATAGCCGAAAGCCAACCTCCGCTAATTGAAGACAAAAGTATTGATAAATTTCGAAAGTCAACTACTAGATCATTGGGAAGACGTATACCCAAGACCATTAACCCAATTCCTAAGAATCCAAAAATGATTCCAGAAAAAATTTTTGATGCTGTTGACAATGATGGTTTTAAGTCAGAGTTCATAAAAAACTGATAAGTTATACTAACAAATGCAACTAACATTACTGAATTTACTATATAATCCTTTACCATTATCATCTCTCCTGGCAATTAATGTCGATGTTACCATTTTGCAATAGTCATTTGTACCTATTTTAATTATACTATATCTTTTCCATTAAATAAATATTGGTAATATGTTCTATAAAGCTTTTTATTCTCATTTATTCTACATAATAATAAATTGTTAGTTGGAAAATATACTTAACATAAAACTTATATTGCCAGTGCTTTTAAACTGTTATATCATTAAAATAAAACGGGAGGTAATAAAATATGATAATAACTACAACACCTAGTGTGGAAGGCAGAAGAATAAAGGAGTATAAGGGTATAGTTTTCGGTGAAGTAATTTCAGGAGTAGATTTTATTAAAGATTTTGCTGCTGGACTTACAAACTTTTTTGGAGGACGTTCTCAGTCATATGAAGGAGAACTGATAAGAGCTAGAGAAGATGCACTAAGAGAATTGGAAAAGAGGGCAGTATCCCTTGGCTGCAATGCTGTTGTGGGGGTTGACGTTGACTATGAGGTACTAGGCCAGGGAGGCAATATGCTTATGGTTACAGCTTCTGGAACTGGTGTAGTTCTAGAATAAGGAGGAATAATAAATAAACCTTTATCAAAACTAATGACATTATTATATAAATATTAGTCAACTAACTGAAAGCAAATAGATAAATATCATAAAATTAAATAGCATAAAATTTAAAACCTAGAACAGTGTAGAAAAGTTAATCTTCAACACTATTCTAGGTTTGTTTTTTTCTAATGTAGTATTGGAAAATTTTATAGAAAGTTTTTACTGAAAAAAATGTTGCAGTTAGCAAAAAAAGGAGTAAAATATATTTATTAGACGCATATTTTGTCGAAAAAGTTACTTAATTTAATATGGAAGATATGCTTCAGAGATTAAATTAAATACAAAGGGGATGAAGACATGCTCAAAAAATTAAAAGTTTCATACAAATTAACAGTGCTTTCTGCAATACTGCTTTTATTTATTGGTGTTATTGGATTTACTGGGTATTACTTTAATCAAAAAGCAAATGTAGATATGACAAGGATGTACAAAGAACAGCTAGAACCCAGTCAATGGCTTGGAGATATAAGAGCCCATACTAGAGCAAATGAAGGAAATATGCTATATGCAATATTAAATAGTGAAAACCCTACTGCAGTGAAAAAATATAACGATGATATTGAAAAAAGATTAAAGACAGTAGATGAAGATTTAAAAAAATATAAAGCTTCTTATCTTACTCCTTTTGAAGAAGAGCAGATTGTTATCTTAGAGAAACAGCTAAAATCTTTTATAGATTTAAAAGATAATATTATTAGTTTAGCAAGATCAGGAAAAGCGCAGGAAGCACTTGACTTACTTCATTCTCAGGAAAGTATTGTTTCTGATTTGCAGAGTACAGCAAGAGGTTTAGCAGAATATCAACAAAAGCTGGCTGAAGGTAGTAATCTTCAAAATGATAAAGATTTTAAAGTAACTAAGTACATAATTATAGCTGGTATTATTGCAGCATTAATAGCAGGTATTATTTTATCTATTTTAATAACTAGATCCATAGTCAATCCGCTTCGACATCTAGAACAAGAGCTTAATATATTAGTAGAAAAAGGTGGAGACTTAACTAAGGAAATTCAAATAAGTACAAAAGATGAAATAGGAAATGTAGGAAAGGCAACTAACAAATTTTTAGCTAATATTAGAGCTATTATATCAGGAATAATTGTTGAATCAGGAAACATGGAACATACAATAGATATTGTTAATGAAAAAATGACTAAGATGAACTCTAATATTGAAGAAATATCTGCTACTACAGAAGAACTATCAGCAGGTATGGAAGAAACAGCAGCATCAACAGAAGAAATGAACTCTACCTCTGTAGAGATTGAACAAGCTATAGAATCAATTGCATCAAAGGCACAGGAAGGAGCTAAGGCAGCTGGTGAAATTAGTATAAGAGCTAGTGAGTTAAAAGCCTCAGCAATTGCTTCACAGAAAACTGCTAGTGATGTATATAGTATGACTAATGAGAAACTAAGAAAAGCTATAGAAGACTCAAAGGCTGTAGAAAAAATCAGTGTATTATCTAGTGCCATATTAGATATTACAGAGCAGACTAATCTTTTGGCATTAAATGCAGCCATAGAAGCTGCTAGAGCAGGTGAAGCAGGGAGAGGTTTTTCTGTAGTGTCTGACGAGATTAGAAAGCTAGCAGATGTGTCTAAGACAACTGCAAATGAAATACAAAATATAGCTAAAACTGTGATTTCATCAGTAGACAATCTCTCTGAAAGTGCTGAAAGAGTATTGGACTTTATAGACAAGCAGGTTATAAAAGATTATGAAATGTTAGTTAATACTGGAGAACAATATAGTAATGATGCTGATACAGTAGATAATCTAGTAACTGACTTTAGTGCAACTTCACAGCAATTATTAGCCTCTATCCAGAATGTAATGGTGGCTATAAATGAGATAACTACAGCTACTAATGAAGGAGCTACAGGAGCTACTAATATTGCTTCAAATACTACAAATGTAGCTGAAGAAGGAACACATCTAATAGAACAAGCTAATACTATGCAGAATATTTCAAAAAGGTTAGTGGAGTTAGTGAAAAAATTCAGAGTATAGCAACACTATTTTACTAAGGATATTGTACAAACAGAGAGAATATAATGTTAAACTAACGAAACTGTAGATTGCTCATATTCTATATACGACATCTACAGTTTCTTTGTGCTTAGAAAGCCACCGGTTATTAAAATGGATTACTTTCTTTTATTGTATTATGCAGTATTTCAAAAAACTCTCTTTCTGATTTTCCAATATCCTTTAAATTCATAAACTCTATTCCACATAAAAAAGTTACCATAAATTTTGCTGTAGCAACAGTATCGATTTCTTTTCTATAATAGCCTTTTTGTTTTCCATCTTCAATTAATGAAGAAAAAAATTGAATTTTCATATTAATAAATTCTCTAAACAGCTTTTGTATTTTTTCGTTTCTAAGATAATGATGTTTAACTACTATTACTATAACACTACAATATTCATTTTTAGTTTTGCATAAATATTCTAAATAATTTTCTAATATCTCTATGGGGTCCTCACTAATTTCCATAATTGATTTTATAAAGTTTTTTTGATTATCTATTATATATTGAATACAATTTTCCCATAGCTCTTCTTTATTTGAAAAATAATGGTATATAGTGGTTCTCTTTATATTTGCTAGTTCCGCAATTTTATCCATATCAATTTCATTAAATCCAAACTTAGAAAAGGCTTCAGTTGCTTTAAGTAAAATTAAATCTCTTGTTCCTGAAACAAAAAAACCATCTATATCAGAGAGATTGCTTAGATGGTTTAATAGGTCTTCTTTATTGGAAAAATAGTTATAAAAAGTAGATTTACTAATTTTACATTTTCTTGCAATATTATCTATGGTAATGGCATCTTCTCCATAATTTATTAATATTTCTTTAGTGCAAGAAAGTATTTTTTGACGATATATTTGGTTTTTATCCATTCAACAATCACTCCTTTAACAATTATATTTTACCCTTATTTATATTTAATAAAAAAACTAATTAATTATGTACATTATATAGTTAAATTGTTCATATAGTATATACTACTTATCTACCATTATAATATTACATAAATATGCATATTTGTGCTCGATTTATAGCTTAACATAGGACTTTTTACCTATAATATCACAGACGGTTTACAAATGTGGAAAATAGTACTACAATGATATTAAGTGTCGAAATAAGTACTATAATGATATTGAATGTCTGAAAAAGCGATGCAATGACGAAAGCATAAAAATTGGGGGAGTGCTACTAACATAAAGACGAAAACGTTCCCAAAATTGTGAAGAGAGGGCAGATTTTTAGCTTGATAAAGACCTAAAACCACAGTTCAAATTCCAAACATAATGATGGTTGGTTACAAATATTTTTTGTTATGCTTTTAAACCGTGGTTTTTGATAAACTATGGTTTTTTTGTCTGGAACTACTTATTTTTTACAATTAATTATTAAATTAAAACATAAAAACAAAAAAAGAGGGAGGAATGTGTATGAAATTTACAGTGGCAAAAAAGATTATGTTTGGATTCGGGATATTAATTTTAATCATTATTCTTATTGGCTCACTAGGTATTTACGAGCTATCCAATATTAATGGTATGTTAAACAATTTATATGAAAAAGAATTACAGGGGATATCGTACATAAAAGAAGCACAGGTAAAATTAATTTCCTCACAAAGAGCTGAACGAAATTTAATTTTATCAAAAGATGCAGCAGAAGAAGCCAGGTATGCGGAAAATATTAAGAAACATAACTCTTTGTTTGAAGAAGCTATGAAAAATTTTGAGACAACAGTTGTCCTTGACGAAGTAAGGCAAAAAACAGCAGAGATAAATAAGCTATGGAAAGAAGCTGAACCTGTCCAAGAAAGAGTGATCCAGCTAAACACTCAGGGTAGGTATGACGAAGCCTTTCAATTGTCAACACAGAATAGAGCTATTCAGGATAAAATCGAAAGCTATATAGAAGAGATAGTGGCACAAAAAGATCAACAGGCTTTAAAGGCATACAAAGATAGTGATGTAATATATGCTAATATAACAAAAATTGTCATAGCGATTTTAGCAATAGGTATTATTATTAGTATCGGTACGGCGCTTTTCATTTCTAGACTTATATCTAAACCTATTGTACTTATGGCAAAATCCGCAGAAGAGATTGCAAACGGTGACTTAACAGTTGAATCTATAAAAGTAAAAAACAATGATGAAATTGGGGAATTGGCAAATTCATTTAACAAAATGACTGATGGCCTAAGGGAAATAATAAGAAAGATTACAGAAGCTTCTCAAAGTGTAGCTGCTTATAGTCAGGAACTATCTGCATCATCTGAAGAAACAACTGCTGCTGCTGAGCAGGTGTCTAAGACTATATCTGAATTAGCAAATGGAACTGCAGTACAGTCACAAGAATTAGAGTCTACCAGTACACATTTAAGCCACATATCTGCAACAATACAGCAAAACGCTTCAAATACTGAATCTGTTGCTAATGCAAGTATGATGGTTTCTGATGCAGCAAATGAAGGATCAAAAGAAGCGGATAATGCCGTAGCAAAGATTGATAGAGTAAGACAGGTATCTGTGGAAACTTCTGATGTTGTTCATTCCTTAGGAAAACAATCAGAACAAATTGGACAGATAATAGATGTTATTAAAAGCATTGCAGATCAAACTAATTTATTAGCACTAAATGCTGCTATAGAGGCAGCTAGGGCAGGAGAGCAAGGAAGAGGCTTTGCAGTTGTTGCAGATGAAGTAAGAAAATTAGCTGAACAATCTTCTGCTTCTACTAAACAAATTGAAGAATTGATACATAGTATTCAGAATGAGACCAGTAGAGCTGTTAATGTAATTGAGGCTGGAAGCCAAGACATTAGTGATGGAGTGGAAGCTGTATATAAAGCTGGAGAATCTTTTAAAATTATAGTTAAGGAAATAAACAATATAGTTGAACAAATACATGAGATAAGTACAGCTACACAGCAAATTGCTTCTGAAAGTAATGAAATCGTAAAATCTGTAGATAATGTTGCTGCAATTTCTCAACAGGCTGCAGCTTCTAGCCAAGAAGTAACAGCTGCTTCTGAAGAGCAAACTGCTGCCATGGAAGAAGTATCAAGCTCTGCACAAGAACTATCTCGTTTAGCAGAAGAATTATTGGAAACAGTTTCAAGGTTTAAACATTAACCTTGAACTGTCCCAATTTGCTTTTATAACAGTTTTAGAACTGCCAAAACTATTAACATAGCTCCAGATAACCAAGATAAGTTAATTTTTATTGTTTCTGCAAGCTTTTTACCAACAAATAATCCAACGAGAATTGTAATTATGTTTAGAATAAAAGAGAACAGAATTGCTAGTATGCAATTAGTATCTCCTAAACTGCTTGCAAATCCTATTGCAAGGGAATCTATAGAAAGAGCTACTCCAAGATATAGAGCTTCTTTTGAGCTAAGATTTTTAGAATTATCTAGGTCAGCTTTAGTTTCATCTAAATAAATATCTAGTACAAGCTGCAAATCTGCAAATTTAAATTTTATTCTTTTATTTGAAGATGAATTTTTTTCTAAATAAATTTTTATAATGCTTTCAAGTAAGTAGTATGCACCTAATATTATAAGGATTACAAAACTTATTATAGAAGCAGAGTTTTTTGGTAAAATCATTTTTATAATAGAACCTAAAAAAAGAGACATAGCAAGTATAGAAGAACAAATAGTACTGATTATTACAATTGACGAAGTAGGCATTTTGATTTTGCTTGCTCCATAGGCAATACTAGCCACAAAAGCATCTAAGGATAATACTGCCACCAACAATAAAGTCTCCAACATAATGGTGCCTCCTTGCATTAATTTCAGCTAATAGCATTGTATTCGTATATTTGCAAATTGCTACAAATAAAATTTGCAAGGCACCTTTAAGTTAGCAAATTTACGTGGTTAAGATTTATGAAAGCAGTGATATTATGACTAGGAATATTATGATAAAGGATTTTATGTTTATAAATATTATTGATAGTGTAAAAATAATAAAAAATGTTGCATTAGAAAAAGGTATAACCCATTTTCTAGTCACGGAAAACAGTAGTATAGTTGGAGTAATAACAAATAAAGAATTAGTAAAAGCTCATAGAGCAGAGGCTATAGCTGATGTGATGATAGGTAGATTTTTATTTGTAAATTCTGAAACCTCAGTAATGAATATAAAAGAAATATTTGAAAAAGAAAATGTTGAGGTTATTTTAGTTGAAGATAATTATAAAATAGAAGGAATAGTCACAAAAGATATATTATAAGCTAGACAAAAAGACTTATTTTAGGGGAAGTTTTTATTTTATCCTAAATTAAGTCTTTTTTTGTTTTATTGAAATTTTGTATATAAAACAGGAAAACCCTTGCAATTATAGGCAAAAAGTCCTATAATTTGTTTAGCTGGACTAGCAAAGGAGTCCTATTTTTACGTTTTGACATATAATATCATAAATTTTGTTGCAGTACAGTGAGAGGAAGGCAAGGATGGAAAAACGATTGTATTTTGAAACAGACAGGTATTATAAAAAGCATTTTATCTTTTTAATAATCCTTTGGATTGTTTCTTTATTTTTATTATCTATTTATTCCTATCGTAGATTAACAGTAGATGTTAGAAATGAGCTAGGAAATAAAGCTGTGCTTGTAGCCATAGATATTGCTGAAAGATTTGATATTAAAGAAAAAGATTTGAATAGATTGCTTTCTTTAGATTTCGATGAATTACTTAATGATCCTATTAATATTGAATTTGAAGAAAAAGCTAGAGCGGTGATGAATCTTTCTGATATAAAGTTTATTTATCTGTTAGCTCCATTAAAGGAATCACAAATAAAATACATAGTGGAAGAAGGAGAAGAAACCATTTATAACGCATCTGTAGGTACTCCTTTAGATGCTGTTTATTTATTTGATGCTGTAGAAAGCTATGAAACTAGGCTGAAAGACACTAATGGGAAATGGTATGTAGATAAAGACAGATATAATGTAGCCAGCGATGAATATAAAAAAGTTTTGGAAGATGGACAACCCGTTTACAAAATTAGTACTGATAGATGGGGTACTTTTATTACTGGATATGCACCATATTATGATGATAAAGGAAATGTTTTGGGTTTAATAGGAGTAGATATTCTACTAGATAATTATCTAAGTTCAATTAAAAAATATTTATTTATTATTCTTGGATTTGTAATTTCTAATATAGCCATAGGTGTACTAGCTATTGCCTTAATGCTTTCAGTTAGAAAATCAGATAGACAAGCTTATGAAAAGAATATACAATCTTGTACTGATGATCTCACATTGATTTTGAATCGTAGGGGTTTTATGAAAATACTCAAGGAAGAACTTAAGAAAAGCTATTTAGAAAAAAAGTATATTTCTTTATTACTGGTAGATGTAGACTATTTCAAGGAGTACAATGACACATACGGACACTTGGCTGGAGATGATGCATTACGAAGTATAGCTATAATATTGGAGAATAAGGCCAAGGAATATGGAGGATTTTCTGGTCGTTATGGCGGTGATGAATTTTCTATTTTACTTCCTGATACTAGTGAAGAAGAATCAGAGAAAATAGCAAATATTATTTTAGAGGATATAGCAAACCTCAATCCTAAAAAGGAATCCTCTTTAGGAATTACTTGTAGCACAGTAAGCATAGGTGTAGTAAGCCTTATTCCTGATGAAGAGACTACCATTGAAATGTTATTTGATTACGCAGATACTGCCTTATACAAATCAAAAAGATATGGAAGAAATAGAGTATATGCATGGGAGAAGAATTAGTTAAATAAAAAATAATAGGCTGTAGATACCATATGACTGTGATACCTACAGCTTTTGTTATTTCCAATTATATTGTAAAATAATAATAAGAATGTTTAAACTACATGAAAATGATGAATATATAATAGTAAAGCACGCACTAAACTAACAGGAGGAAGATTATGAGTTATAAGATAAATGATGCAGTTACTTGGGTAGGAAAGGTTCACTGGGACTTTGGACAGGTTTTTGGTAAAAAGCTATCTACAAGAATAGGTACTACGTACAATTCATTTTTAATTAAGGACGAGAAAAATGTATTGGTAGATACTGTGTGGAGGCCTCTAGGAAACGAATTTGTTTCTGAACTAAAGAAAGAAATAGATTTAAAAGATATTGACTATATAGTTATTACCCATGGAGAAGTAGATCATAGCGGTGGTTTGCCAGAACTCATGGCAGAAATACCAGATACCCCCATATACTGTACTGCAGCGGCTATTAGCTCCCTGAAGGGGCATTTTCATAAGGACTGGAATTTTATTCAGGTAAAGACAGGTGATGAATTAGTCATTGGAGAAAGAAAATTAGTTTTTTACGAGTCTAAAATGCTCCATTGGCCTGACAGTATGTTTGTCTATATGACTAAAGACGGTGTACTTTTCAGCACAGATGTTTTTGGACAAAACTATGCTGTTGATGAAAGTTTATTGTTTGACGATTGCGTTGATGAAGAGGAACTATACCAAAGAGCATTGAAAGTATATGTAAATATTTTTGGACCCTTTAGTCCAATAGTAAAGAAAAAGATTCAAGAAATATTGAGCTTAAACCTTGATATAAAAACTATATGTCCTAGTCATGGAGTTACTTGGAGAAAGAATCCTAAATATATTATAGATAAATATGAACAGTGGTCAGATAACTATATGGAAGATCAAATAACTATAGTATACGATACTATGCGTGGCGGCACAGGGAAAATGGCCCAGTATATTGCAGAAGGTATAAAGCAGGTCAATCCAAATACCTTAATAAAGCTTTGTTATTTAGGAGATGTGGATAATACTGATATAATAACTGAAATATTTAAATCTAAAGCAGTTCTAATAGGTTCACCTACTATGAATTGTGGCATATTTCCTTCTGTAGCAGGACTTTTAGAGTTAATAAAAGGAACTAAGCTTAAAGATAAAAAATATGCTGCCTTTGGCTGCTATGGCTGGAGCGGAGAATGTGTAAACCAAATAACTGAGTATCTCAAAAGATATAAGTTTGAAGTAGTGAATGAAGGAATTAGAGAAATGTGGAATCCTAACCAAGATGCAATTAATAGATGCATAGAGTTTGGAAGAAACTTTGCAGAGAAAATAGATATATGAGGAACTTTTGGTGAATAACTCCGTCAAACTACTGTAAGAAATAATAATTACAGAAAAGAAGGGAGAATTTAAATGAAAAAATCAACTAAAATTATTGGGACATTATCTTTAGCTTTAGCAATGACGTCGGCTGTTTCACCAATCTATGCTTCATTAGGGCGAGAGCCTTTGATAGAACAAAGTACTTTGACTTCTGAAAATGAGACAATAGAGGTAAATGCTCCATGGGAGGAAAAAATGAACTATTTAAGCTATGAAGGAGTCATTAAAGAGATAAGTGATAATGAAGGTAATATTTTTATTTCTTTAGTAGAAGAAGGTAAGGATGAGGAAATTAAAGCAGTATTTCTTATTTCCAATGATACTATGATTGTAGACCAGTCTACAAAGGAAAGTATAAAGAGTTCTGAATTAAAAGTTGGTCAGAAAATAAGCGGATATTATAGAAAAGATATGCCTATGATATTGATTTATCCTCCTAGAATCAACCCAGAGTTAGTTATTATAGAGGATGAAGAAGGAAAAGACTTTATAAAGCATTCAAATTTTGACAAGGAACTAATAAGTGCAGATAATTATCTTAAACTTAATATTTCAGATGAAACAAGCATAATAAACCAATATGGCAAAGAGTGTAACAAGGAAGACTTATATAATGAGGATTTAGTAGTTTTCTATACTATTACAACTAGAAGCATACCAGCTCAAACAAATCCAAGTAAAATAATTGTACTTAAGAAACAATTAGATGAGGATGTAATAAATACTGATACTGATGAAGTTAAAGAAGATGTAGAAATTGCTGAAATAGTTAAGGCAGATAGTTATATTAAGGATGAAGTTCTAATGGTTCCATTAAGAAAAATAGCAGAGCATTTAGGATATGAGGTTGAATGGAATAATGAAAATAGAAGTATTCTTTTAATAAGAGGAAATGCTTCATTTACAATAAGTATAGGTAGAGAAGAATACGGATATAACAAAAGTCTAGGAAGGTTTGATAAAACTCCAGAAATTAATAATGGAAAAACTTATATTCCTCAATCCTTCATTGAAAATTTAAAGTAATTTAGATAAAAACCTCTTAGATTTACTGAACTCTATTTAGTAAAGTAAATTTAAGAGGTTTATTTTTTTGTTTTATTGCTAAGAATTGTAAGGCGATTATTAAAATATGAGAATGCTATTAAGAAAATGAAGTGCTATAATATGCTTATATCTATTAGTACATAAAATTAAATAAACACTTAAATATTTCGAGGTGACATGATGAAACTTAAGATTTTTAACGGCTTTCAGCTCAAAATACTGATGGCAGTGCTGATGCTAGTTGACCACATTGCTCAATTTATACCTGATATACCTATTTGGTTTCACTATTTAGGTAGAATTGTTGCACCAATCTTCTTTTTTCTTCTCGTTGAAGGTTTCATACATACAAGCAATAGACAGAAGTATATGAAGAGGTTGTTTTTATGGGGATTTATTATGTATGGAGGTTCAAGGCTTCTAGAGTTTTTGCTGCCATATAATCAAATCATTCCAAACAATATTTTTCTGTCATTGGCTTCTTGTTTTGCACTTCTATATATTATTGACCTTATTCAAAAGACTGATAACAGTAAAGCTAAGACTAAACTTACCATATATGCAATAATAATTGGTTTTTTATCATTATTGACAGAGGCTTCATTCTTGGGCATAGGAATGGTTCTTATATTCTATTATTTCAGAGAAAATAAAGTAGCTTTATCAATATGGTATATTGTTTTGTCCAGTATATTTATAATAGGAGATTTCTCTTATGAAAATATATTTTTGATAAACTATCAATGGATGATGGTATTTTCACTGCCTTTCATGCTTATGTATAATGGAGAGAGGGGAAGAAGTTTAAAATATTTTTTCTATATTTTTTACCCTGCACATATTTGGGTATTATATATAATAGGTTATTTTTTAAACAAATGAAATTAGTTGTTTTGAACAATTAACTTTATATACTGAAGGGAAGTATTAATGATGGACAAACCAATAAAATTAGAAGAACTAGAATTACATCTAGATTTTTTTAAAAAAATGTATCAAACAGTAAGAGTTGTTGACCCTTGTAAGAAAAAAGTAATGGATTTTCATGACAATAGCGTGATAGAAACAGAAGGTATTTGTTATGAATATTGGAATAATAACGCTTTTTGTGAAAACTGTATTTCTATGAGGGCCTATTTGAATAAAGATACAGTATATAAGCTAGAATATTTAGAGGATAAGCTTTTCATGATCACAGCAATACCCATAGAGACAACAGGCCGTATAGTTGTTTTAGAGCTTCTAAAAGAAGTGACTAGTACTATGCTGATAGATACTGGGGATTATGATAGTGTACATGATATTAAAAATTATATAACAAACCTGAATGATAAGGTAGTAAAAGATAATCTAACTAATCTTTATAATAGAAGATTTATTGATGAAAGACTTCCAGTAGATATCATTAAAAGTACTATTGATGAAAAGCCTATATCTATTATTATGACAGATATTGACCAACTTAAAAAGATAAATGATATCTATGGACATATAGAGGGAGATTTAAAAGTAAAAGAGTTTGGAAATATATTATCTCATTCTATTAGGGGAGACAAGGACTGGGTAGCAAGGTATGGCGGAGATGAATTTTTAATATGCCTAAATAATACAGATAATGATACTGCTTATAAAATTGCTGAAAGAATAAGAAAAGACATTGAAAGCAATATTTTAGTAATGGACAATAATGAGATTAAAATTACTGGTTCTTTTGGGATATGTACTATGTATAAAGAAAATCTTACTGCTGAAGAAATGATAAGAATAGCAGATAAAAAACTTTATGAAGCTAAAAGTAGTGGAAGAAATAGAGTTTTTAGATAGAGATTGCATTAACAAGATATATGAAAAATTTATACTAGGGATTGATAAGGATGAATACGAAAAGAATTTGCAGTTGTGTTGCATTGCTAATGTTTATTCTTTTATTGGTGGGATGTTCCACTGCAGAACGCACACCTGAGCAAGAAGAAAATCAAAATCAGGAAGATATACAGCCTCCTGTAGAGGAGATAGATCCAATAAAAGAGCAAATTAAAGGAATGTCAGTTGAGGAA
>CAYYDM010000023.1:21067-32691 GCA_964470635.1 uncultured Clostridia bacterium
TAGGGCAGATGATTGTAGTTGGACTTGAAGGTTATACCCTTGATGAAAATTCTAAAAAAATAATTGAGGAGCATTATGTCAGTGGTTTGATATTATTTAGCAAGAATGTAGAAAACTCTAGTCAGCTTTTGAGCTTGATTAATTCACTAAAGGAAGCTAATTCAAAAAACAGAATACCACTATTTATTTCTGTAGATGAAGAAGGTGGAAGAGTCAGCAGAATGCCTAAGGAATTAAGAAAGCTACCAACAAGCAGAAAAATAGGAAAGATAAATAACAGTGAACTTTCATATGAAATAGGTAAGATACTAGGAGAAGAATTGAAATTATTTGGTTTTAATATGGATTTTGCCCCAGTTTTAGACATAAACAGTAATCCTAATAATCCTGTAATAGGTGATAGAGCTTTTGGCACAGATGAAAAAATAGTTAGCAAACTAGGAGTAGAGACTATGAAAGGCATTCAATCAAAGGGAGTAGTTTCAGTTATAAAACACTTTCCAGGACACGGAGATACTGCTATTGATTCCCACATAGGTTTGCCATCTATAGATAACGATTATGAAAGACTTAAGAACTTTGAGCTCATGCCCTTTAAGGATGCAGTAGAAAACGGAGCAGATGCTGTTATGATAGGACATATTCTATTACCTAAGATAGACCCTGATTATCCTTCTTCACTATCGAAAATCATTATTTCAGATATTTTAAGAGAGGATTTAGGATTTAGTGGAGTAGTTATTACAGATGATATGACAATGGGAGCCATAGTTAAAAACTATGAAATCGGAGAAGCAGCTGTAAAAGCTGTTAATGCAGGAAACGATATTATCCTAGTAGCACATGGCTTTGATAACGGAGTAGCTGTAATAAATTCTATAAAAGAAGCAGTAGGAAATGGAACTATATCAGAGGAAAGATTAGATGACAGTATGTATAGAATACTAAGCTTAAAGCAAAAGTACAATATTAGTGATGATACTAAAGACACAATTAATATTGAAGATATTAATAATAAAATTGATGAAATATTAGGTGGACTTTAGGATAAATGTAGGACAAGGGACATTTCGAAGTCACTTAACAACTTTATTCTTCTTGTCTGTCATTCTAAGACGCAGTTGAAGAATCTCATATTGTATATTTGAGACTAATCCGATTTTCTTTCTTGAGTAGGTTATCGCCTAGCTAGAAGGAGAATCGGATTTTTTAAATTATTCTTGACATTTGTGATATAAATCTATAACATAATACATAGATAATCTATGTATAGAATATCTATGTATAGGAGGTGTTATCTTGAAAATAAGTAAAGAGTTATTAAATGGAAGCACTAGTATATTGATTTTAAGTCTTTTGAATAGACGTTCCATGTATGGATATGAGATGATAAGGGAAATTGAGGACAGATCAGAAAATATTTTTTCTTTTAAGGAAGGTACATTATATCCGCTGCTGCATGCTCTTGAGAAAGAAGAAATGGTTGAATCCTATTGGGAAGATACGGAAAGTAGAAGAAAGAGAAAGTATTATAGGATTACAGAAAAAGGCACGAAACTATTAGCTGAAAAAGAAAAAGAGTGGAAGACATTTACAAAGGCTGTAGAGCAGGTATTATGGGAGGGATTTACATGGGCTTAGAGGACAATAAAAGAGTAGCTGATTTTCTCACAAAGGTTTGCGGTAAAATTAGAAATAAAAAGCTACATAGCGAAATAAAATTTGAATTTTTAAATCATATAGAAGAGCTGTATGAAACGAATATACGAAAAGGAATGTCAGAGGACATGGCTATAGAAGAGGCCTTGAAGTGTATGGGTGATGGCGATATAGTTGGAAAGAAGCTTAATAAAATACACAGCCAATGGCCAGATTGGGCAATTATTGGAGGAACAGCTTTATTAGCCATATTTGGTGTTGTTCTTATGTACTTAATTGAAGCCAACGGAGCATTGTATCGAAATCCAGGTATATTTAAGGATACAATATTTCACGTGTTTCTAGGATTTGTAGTATTATTAGGCTTTAATCTATTTGATTATAGAATATTAAAAAGATATTCTAAATATATTTATGGTGCAACTATTATAGCATGGTTATTTTTTATAAACACAGGAGTTTATGTTGCTGGAGGACTTTATCTTCAAGTAGGTAAAGTCAGCTTAAGCTTTATGGCCATAGTGATAGTTCCTTTAATTATTTCCTTAGCAGGTTTATTTGATGGATGGGATTGGAATAATAAGAAAAAGCTTATAATTGCAGCAGGCATAGTACTAGTTCCTGTATTTCTGTTTTTAAAAACATCTTCAATGGCATATGTAGTAGTTTACTTTGTTTCTGTTTTGCTAATTCTTTTTACATCTGGCTTAAAAATCAAACAAGTTATACCTGTGTTAATAACTGCAGTTGCTGTTAGTGCATTTTATCTAATAGAAAGATCTTTTATTCTTCGTAGAGTACTAACATTTATTAATCCTTGGAATGATCCTAGCAGTGTTGGTTGGGTATATATTCAAATGGATAAGCTAGTAAAATCAGCAGGAGTTTTTGGGAAGGGATTTGATTTTGACCCTATGCTATTACCTTCAGTTAATACAGATTTTGTATTTACTTATGTTATCTATACCTTTGGATGGCTAATAACTGGAATCTTAGTAGCAGGCATTGCTCTTTTTATAATAAGAATGATAAAAGGCATGGGTAAAGTAGAAGATAACTATGGCAAACTTATAGCAGCAGGCTTTATTGGAATACTTTCAACAAGATTTTTCTGGAATATTTTAATGACCCTAGGTTTGCTACCTATAACAGGTTTACCATTTCCATTTATAAGCTACGGTGGAACTCAGCTTATTATGGATATGATGATAGTAGGGTATTTGTCTAATATTTATAGAAGAAAAGAGAAGACTTATTCTGAAACCGTGATATAACTATAGTAGCTTCATATTAGATATAGGGAAAGATTCATTTAAAAATAAAGAAGCTTAAAAAACTGATGAATGATTGCAAGAAAGACTTTGCATATAGTTCATCAGTTTTTAGTTTTTGTAAGAAAAATAAAGTTGTGAATAGGAATGATTTGTGGGAATATATAATTAAAGATCAAAGAATGTGGGGTGTGGGTGTGGATTTAATATTATTTAATGGCAAAATTCATACAATGGATTTTTCTAATCCTAGAGCAGAAGCTGTCGCTATTAAAGGAGACATAATAATTAAAGTAGGAAGCAACGAGGAGATACTATCTATTAGAGGCAAGAATACTAAAGTAATAGACCTAAAAGGGAAAGTACTAGTTCCTGGCTTCAATGACAGCCACATGCATCTATTGGGTTTTGGATATTTTTTGAATATGGTAGATTTAACTAGCTGCATCTCAATAGATGATATGCTTGAAAAAACTAAAGGATTTATAAAAGAAAAGAATATAGATAAAGGTATGTGGATACGAGGAAGAGGTTGGAATCATGATTATTTTGGAACAGAAAAAAGATTTCCAACTAGACATGATCTAGATAAAATATCTACAGAACACCCAATAGTATTGACTAGAGCCTGCGGACATATTTGTGTGGCAAATAGCAAAGCCATGGAACTAGCAGAAATAAATAAGGAAGCAAAACAGGTAGAAGGAGGACATTTTGATATAGATGAGACAGGGGAGCCACTAGGAATATTTAGAGAAAATGCACTAGACCTAATATATGGGAAAATACCAAGTCCTAAATATGATGAGATAAAAGAAATGCTAAAAAACGCTGTAGCCTATGCAAACAGTAAAGGCTTGACATCAGTTCAAAGTGATGATTTTGGTTCTATACCAGGGTTTGGTTTTAAAGAGGTCATACAAGCCTACGAAGAATTGCGTGAAAATGGAGAGCTTAAACTTAGAGTTTATGAACAATGCTTGTTGCCAGAAATAGAAATGCTTAATGAATTTTTGAAGTTAGGATTTACTACAGGTCATGGAAATGAAATATTTAAAATAGGGCCCCTAAAGCTTTTAGGAGATGGATCATTAGGAGCTAGAACTGCTGCATTATGTCAGCCATATGAAGACGATTCTTCTACTACAGGTATACTTGTATTTACTCAAGAAGAGTTAGATGAATTAGTAAAAGTAGCCCATAACAATGGCATGCAGATAGCAATCCACGCTATAGGAGACAAGATTATGTATATGGCTCTTGAAGCTATAGAAAAATCTTTGAATGAAAATCCTAGATCAGATCATAGACATGGAATTGTTCATTGTCAAATAACTAATGATGAGCTAATAAATAAATATAAGGAATTAAATGTAGTTGCTTATATACAGCCTATCTTTTTACACTATGATATTCATATAGTAGAAGACAGGCTTGGAAAAGATAGAGCAAAAAGCACTTATGCTTTTAGGACTATGCTGGACAGAAATATCCATATAGCCTTAGGTACTGACTGTCCTGTAGAACCACTAGACGTTATGCCTTCTATATACTGTGCTGTAACTAGGAAAGACTTAAAAGGATACCCAGAGAATGGCTGGCTACCTGAGGAAAAACTTACTGTAGAAGAAGCAGTTTATAACTATACAATTGGTAGTGCATATGCTTCCTTTGAAGAAAATATTAAAGGTTCTATAACAGAAGGTAAGCTGGCAGATATGGTCGTATTATCTGAGAATATTTTTGAAGTTGAACCAGCTACCATTAAAGACATAGTAGTAGATATGACTATTTTGGGTGGAAAGATAGTTTATCAAAGTATATAAGCAAAATGTATATTTATCGGGAGTATTATTTTTATCTAAATCTTTAACTATAGATATACAACAATCGAGTGTGTTTTTTATTGAATTTAAAAATTGAATATCTATATTTAAAAGTTACAAATTATTAAGATTAAAAAGCAATTTTTGGGTATATAAAATATATGGTAGGTAAAAATCTACATGTTTATTTAATAATTCTAATAATATATAATAGCAAATAAGGATATTAATAAAAGAATAGTATAATATGTAGCTTTAGCTTTGTACGAATTATCGCTATATAATGTATTAAATTTAAGGAGGGTAAAAATGGGACGTAAAATTAGTGAAAAAGTAACTTATGTAGGAAAAATCGACTGGGAGCTTAGGACTTTTCATGGTGAAGAGTTATCTACACATAGAGGATCTTCTTACAATTCATATTTAATTCGTGACGAAAAGAATGTTCTTATTGATACAGTATGGCTTCCATTTGGGAAAGAATTTGTTGAAAATTTGAAAAAAGAAATTGATTTAAAAGAAATTGATTACATCGTAATAAACCATGGAGAAATAGACCATAGTGGAGCACTTGTAGAACTTATGAAGGAAATACCAGATACACCTATTTATTGCACAGCTAATGGAGTAAAATCACTTAGAGGTCATTATCATCAAGACTGGAATTTTGTAGAGGTAAAAACAGGTGACGAACTAGATATAGGCAGTAGCAAACTAATATTTATTGAAGCAAGAATGCTTCACTGGCCTGATACAATGTTCACTTACATGACAGGAGAAAACATATTATTTAGCAACGATGCTTTTGGACAGCATTTTGCATCTGAGCATCTATTTAATGACTTAGTAAACGAATCAGAACTATATTATGAAGCAATGAAATATTATGCTAATATACTTACTCCATTTAATCCAATGGTTAAGAAAAAGATAGACGAAGTACTAAGCTTTAATCTACCAGTAGATATTATATGTACTAGTCATGGTATCATATGGAGAGATAATCCATCACAGATTATCGAAGAATACATGAAATGGGCTAATAACTATCAAGAAAATCAAATAACTATTCTTTATGATACTATGTGGGATGGAACTAGAAGAATGGCTGAAGCTATTGCAGAAGGAATACAATCTGTTGACAATCAGGTTACACTAAAGTTATTCAACATTTCAAAGTCAGATAAGAATGATATACTAACAGAAATATTTAGATCAAAGGCTATTTTAGTAGGCTGTTCCACAGTTAATAAAGGAATAATGTATGGTACAGCAGGTATTCTAGAAATGATGAAGGGCTTAGGATTTAAAAACAAAAAGGCAGCGGCCTTTGGATGCTATGGTTGGAGTGGAGAATCTGTCAAGCTTATTAACGAAGAGCTTAAAAAAGGCGGATTTGAAGTAGTAGACGACGGCATAAGAGAACTATGGAATCCTAATGCAGATGCTTTAGAGAGATCTAGAGAGTTTGGAAAGGGATTTGTTTCAAAGTTATAATATAGTACAGTTAACCATTGATAAATTAAAGGAACTATCTAAAAATGAATTGGAAATCATTTGAAGATAGTTCCTTTTTTCTTTTCATTAGTACATTGTAAAAAAATATTGCAAATAGGACTTTAAAGTGATAATATTTAATTGTAAAAAAATTAACAGGGTTTAAATAATTTAATAATGATTTGAGTGATGAGTGAAGAGTGAAAACAGCTAATTATTTTTTCGTTAGCTATCGCTACTTCACTCTTTTTTTGAAAAAAAGAAGCATTTTTAAAATTATAGCAAGGGGGATATTAGCTTGAAAAGGCAAAGAAATATAATAGGATGGTATACTGTTGCTATTAGTTCTCTTGTAGGTTGTACTATGGCATCATTTGTATCGCAATTTTCCATGACTGTAAATCAATTATCTATAAAGTTAGGGGTGTCACAGGAAATTCTTTTGTTTAGTGATGTATTAAAATCTTTAACTATTGTTTTAGGTATGTTATCATCAGGAATCATATATGAAAAACTGCACTTAAAAAAAACATTTATTCTAGCAGTTGCTTTTTTGCTTATACCACAATTTATAATGCCATATTCGCCAAACATACAAGTTCTCATTGTTTTAAAATTAATACAAGGATTTTCTACAGTTATTTTTCCTATTCTTATTCTAAATATTATTGATTGGATAGATAAAGAGCAAACAGGATTTGCAACAGCAGTATTTAATGGTCTATTTTATGGTGGGAGTGGCATAGGAGCAGTTATATCTGGATATATTATTCCTAAAATGAGCTGGGAAGCTTCGTATATTGTACTAGGAATAATTAGCTTGATATTTAGTATTATATGGTTGTTAACTGTACATGAAAAACCTAAAAATATTTCTAATAGGATTTTAGAAGATAATATAAAGACTCATACAACATATTTAGACATGATATGTATGCCGGAAACTTGGCTTCTAATTATTGGTCTGTTAGGTAGCACTTGGTCGATACAAGCTGTAGCAGCAGATATGCCTATATTTGGAGAATATATTGGCTATAGTGTAGAGGATATTGGAAAGATTATGGCGTCTACAGCTATTGGAACTATTATTGCTTCACTAGTTTCGGGGAAGGCTTCAGATTATTATGCGTTAAATAAAATAAACAAATCAGCTTCAAGAGTAAAAATAATGATGTTAAGTTCAATGATAACACTTATATCTTCTTTACTATTAATTACACTAGATTTGAAAAATTTCAATCTATTTTATGCATTAGTTTTATTATTATCATTTGGCGGGGCTTGGGGGTTAGGATCATTTTATTCTATATTACCAGAACTATTTAGTGATGAAATGATGAAGATTGCTCCAGGATTTTCAGGCGGGATAGCAGATATTTCTGTACCATTATCCCCTTTTATTGTAGGAATTGTTTTTGGCTCAAGAGGCAAATGGGGATTAGCTTGGATGAGTTGTTCAATTATGAGTATGCTAAGTTTGCTAGCATGTGTTATTTTATTAATTAGAATTAAAAATAAGAAAAAGCATATAGCTACAATATCGTAAGTTATTAAATCATAGGTAGAAAGGATTAATAAAAAAACAATCGAAAATAATCGAAAAATGTATTGCGTAGTAAAAATAAATTTGATATTATTAAAATAAGGTTAGAATAGTAAATTCTAAAAATAACAATTTAATAATGATTTGAGTGAAGAGTGAAGAGTGATAAAAAACATTGGCAAGCAATGCTACCAGTGTAATTTGTTCGCTCTTTTTTGTTTTCAAAAATTCAATTACTTATTATATAGAAAAACGATTTCCTTTTGAACACTGTATAGTGAAAAAAACTAAAAGTTTAATAAAAACAAAATATTAACTTTTAGATCATATAGATTAAAGTTTTATCATGAAAATACTATATGAAAGGGGTTCTTTATATGTCAAGTAATGTAAGCGTTTCAACTGTATCTAACAGTTTAGGTGTTTGGATATGTGCTTTAATAGCTGTATCTGTAATTTTAATTCAATCAATTCTTTATGTGAGATTAGCTTTTAAAAATGCCGAGAAGGTTGGATTAACAAAACAGCAATGCATAAAAGGACTAAGAAGTGGAATGATCAGTTCTATTGGCCCATCAATATCTGTATTTGTTGTAGTGTTTGGTATGGCGGCGGTAATAGGAGGGCCTTTGACTTGGATGAGACTATCAATGATTGGCAGCTCTGCTACTGAACTTAGTGCTGCTCAAATTGGTGCCCAAACTCTTGGCGTAGAACTTGGATCGCCAGATTATGATTTGACTGCCTTAGCTACTTCCTGGTGGACTATGTCAGTTAATGGCTTAGGTTGGCTACTAGTAGTAGTCTTATTTACTCATAGAATGGAGAAGTTAAGGCAGAAAATTGGTGGAGGAGATTCTAAGTGGGTTTCAATACTAGCTGCAGCAGCAACCTTAGGACTGTTTGGATACTTATCTGCTCCGAATATACTAGTGGGTGGAGGAAAACTTGCAGCTGTTTTAGGAGGAGCATTATCTATGGCTTTTTTAAGTAAGTTATCAAAAAATATAAACTGGCTTAAAGAGTATGCCTTAGGTTTTGCATTGATAATCGGTATGGTAGCTGGAACTATAATTGGATAGGAGGAAATAATATGAGCGAGAATACAAATGCTAATAGCATTTCAAACAATTCAGATTTTAATCAAACATGGGTAAGACCATCGATAAAAATTGGAATAATTACAGTAAGCCTAGCAATGATTTTCTCTTTTTTACCTAATATATATTTGTATATTAAATATGGAGTTTTTCCACCTTTGTCTGTAGCATTAAGATCTTGGTTAAGTGTAGCAACTATATTTGGAGCATTTTATTTTGTAGAACCATTTTCATATTACCCAATCCTTGGAATGACGGGATCATATATAGGAATTTTATCAGGCAATATATCTAATGTGAGATTACCTGCATCTGCAACTGCTCAAGCCGCAGTAGGCGTTAAAACTGGAAGCAAGCAAGGTGAAATTATCTCCACTTTAGGTATTGCAGGATCAGTTATTACTAATCTATTTTTCTTAACTATTGCAGTACTGGCTGGTTCATCAATATTAAATATATTGCCAAGTTCAGTAAAAGTGGCTTTTGAGTTTTATACTTTACCAGCAATCTTTGGCGCTTTATATGGTCAATTTGCTGTTCAACAACCTAAAATAGCAATATTTGCTTTACCTTTATCCATTATAGTCATTAAATTTACTTCTGCACCTACATGGTTAGCAATCATTATTGCAATTTTCGGCAACATACTTATATCTAGGTTACTTTATAAAAAAGGTATTTTAAAATAATAGAATTTAGTATTTTATAAACGGAGGATGATATCAATGAAAGAAAGACTAAAAGAGAGTTTAAAAGAATTGACTAGTTTAGTTGGAGTGTCAGGAAGTGAACAAGAAGTAGTTAAATATATGAAAGAAAAGCTAGAAAAATATGCTGATGAAGTAATAGTAGATCCTAATGGCAACGTCATAGCAATAAAAAATGGTAATAAACCTGGCCCTAAACTAATGATAGCTGCTCACTCTGATGAAATAGGATTTAGTGTTAAAAATATATTACCTAATGGTTTTATTTTGTTTAACAAAATTGGAACAGCATCAGATAAAGTATTAGAGGGAAGAAAGGTTTTAATAAAAGGTAGTATACCTGGAATTATTGGGATTAAACCAGGACATTTACAAACACCTGAGGAAACAAAAAAAGTTAACTCTAGTAAAGAATGTTATATTGATGTAGGGGCTTCATCAAAGGAAGAAGTAGAGAGTTTAGGGATTCGTGTAGGCGATCCAATTGGATACAGAAGCGATTTTATGGAAATGGCTAATAAGGATTATATCTGTACAAAAGCCATTGACAACAGAATGAATTGTGCAATATTAATTGAATTATTTAGACAAATTAAAGATGTGGAATTTGAAGGAACTGTTTATGGCGTTGCTACAGTTCAAGAAGAAACTGGAATGAAAGGTGCTTTCATGGTTGGAAACAGGATAGAGCCTGATTATGCTATAGTAATAGATACTATACCATCAGGTGATACGCCAGATGTTAATGCAGAAAGAGATTTACCTATATACTTGGGTAAAGGGCCAGCATGTGTTATAGCCGATGGAGTATTATTTGGATTATTATTTACTTATTCTCATCCAAGTGTAATTGAGATAATAGAAGAGCAGGCAAAAGCAGCAGGTGTAAATGTTCAATATACAACATTAGTAGGAGAAGGATATGCAACAGATGCAGCACGTTTATCTTTTGCTGGAAAAGGAATACCATGTGCTATGCTAGTTGTTCCTAGAAGATATTCACATTCACCAGTTGAGTTAGTTAATATTAATGATGCTTTAGGTTCACTTACAATATTAGAGAACATTGTTAAGCAAAATGGTAAGAAAGAAATAAAATTCATTTAATAACTATAAATATATGAAGTTAGAAAAATTAATTGATGACTTTATATTAAGGTATATAATAGAGAGTAAATACAGAAGGAAATAATTATTAGAGTGGAGAGTGAGTAGTATGAAGAATGATAAACAATTTCCTTATTCAGTCAATGAAAATGATTGTATAGAGAAAGTAGCAGTTTTACTCGCGTTAACAAGCAGTAGAGAAGAAGAAGAATACTATAGAAATATGTTTAATGAGCAAGGCTATTCCTGCGTAGTGACAGGAGCAGCTGGAGTAGATTATGACTTAAGAAAGAAAATAGTTAACTCTACTGTTGGGGCATGCTTAAACTCAAAACTAATTGAAAAAGACTCAAAACAGGCACATGCTTTAGTTCATGCTACTGTAGAGGCTTGTTATAGCATCAAATTAGATGTATCTCTGTGTCAGAGCTTCCAGCTTAAAATAGCAATAGTTAAAAAAGATGATTGGATTGCTGTAGCCATTTTTGGAGACATGGCAATACACATGTTATCAAATCATAAGACCGTTGGACTAGGAGTAATGCATTTTTAGTTAAACTAATATATAGTTTAAGTTTCTAAAAAATCTTAGTAATCGTTGGAATAATGAATACTATTGATTCTGGCATTGTAAAAGTCCATACATCTAAAGCTATAGAGGAGTTTACACAGCAATATAGTTTGAGTTATGAGCTTGCTTATTTATAGTTTCCTAACCACTATTTTGTTGTAGCAAACTCCTTATTTTTGTTTTAAAATCACTGAGATTATTTTTGCAATAGTATGCTACCATTTATTATCGATAAAAAAATAGTAGAGTTGTTATTTTAATAAGCTTAATTGATTATTTGATTTAGAGGGAGGGTCTTTTAATGGCAAATAGCAAGTTAGAGCAGCTACGTTTAGCTAAAGAA
>CAYYDM010000024.1:0-31605 GCA_964470635.1 uncultured Clostridia bacterium
GTTACAAGGGACTTAAGGGAAGAGGATGCTGATGTTGAAGCTACTTTAAGGCCGAGAACATTGTATGATTATATTGGACAGCATAAGGTAAAGGAAAAGCTTGAAATATTTATTAAAGCTGCAAAGGGTAGAAATGAGCCCCTTGATCATGTATTGTTATATGGTCCACCTGGGCTAGGAAAAACAACACTAGCTAATATTATTTCAAACGAAATGGGAGTAAATATAAGAATAACTTCAGGACCTGCTATAGAAAGACCAGGGGATTTAGCAGCTATATTAACTAACTTATCTGAGAATGATGTTTTATTCATTGATGAAATACATAGATTAAACAGAAGCGTAGAAGAAGTACTTTATCCTGCCATGGAAGATTATGCACTGGACATAATAATTGGAAAAGGACCAAGTGCTAGATCAATAAGGCTTGATCTTTCCAAATTTACTCTAATTGGGGCAACTACAAGAGCGGGATTGTTAACATCGCCGTTAAGAGATAGATTTGGAGTTATGTGCAGGCTTGAATTATATGATGTTGAGAGCTTGAAGAAAATAGTAATTAGATCAGCTAATATCTTAGGAGTTAAAATTGATAAAGAGGGAGCTGAAGAAATAGCTAAAAGATCTAGGGGAACTCCTAGAATCGCCAACAGATTATTAAAGAGAGTAAGGGACTATGCTGAAGTAGTTGAAAACGGAGTTATTACAAAGGAAGTTTCAGATAATGCTTTAAAACTACTAGAAGTAGATTCACTTGGTTTAGATAATATAGATAAAAAATTAATACTTAACATAATTAATAATTTTGGAGGAGGTCCTGTAGGACTAGACACTTTAGCGGCCTCCACAGGAGAAGAACGTACAACTATAGAAGATGTTTATGAGCCTTATCTTATACAATTAGGTTTTTTAAATAGGACTCCCAGAGGAAGAGTAGCCACAAAGAAATGTTATGATTATTTTGGTATAGAGTATAGAGAGGATTAGCAAATCACTGGGAGTAAAGGGGTGTTATTTTGAGGAGAAATTTATTATTAATTATTTTAGCTTTATTTATATCTTTTACTCTATCAAATCATGTATTTGCATATGAGAATGACTATATAAAGGTTGCGCTAAAATCGCCTATAAAATCAAAATATGCGGTAAATCTTAGTAGTGAAGGCTTTCAGATAGGGATATGGGAAAATAACTTTAAAACACTTTTCAATCTAAATGAAAAAAGATTGATTGCTTCTGCTATTCAAGGACCTTTTTATATAAGGACTAATAAGGTATTTTATTCATATGATGAAGCCCTCTATGAAGTAGAAAACCTTAAAAAAATGAATATGAATGCTTTCATTTATTATAATCAAGGCGCTTTTGAAATCTGGATTGGACAATTTTCAAGCGAAAGTATGGCTCTGGAGGAAGTAGTTAGATATGGCAAATACTCTAATGGATTAGCTGATATTGTCAAAGATAACAAAAGCAAAATTGCATTATCAAATATAAATAATGAAATAGTACTGATGTTTGAGAAAAATCAAAACATACATTTGTCTTCTTTATTTTCACAGGGCGAAGGATTAATTAAAGTTGAAAATACTAATTACAGAGATTTTATTACTTTTTCTAGAAAAGAAGATGAGATAATAGTAATAAACAATGTTAAAATCCAAAATTATTTATATGGCGTTGTGCCAAAAGAAATGTATCCTAGTTGGCCTTTAGAGGCTTTGAAAGCCCAAGCAATAGCAGCCAAGAACTATGCATTGTTAAATTTAAATAAACATAGCGCCGAAGGATATGGCCTATGTGATACCGAACATTGTCAAGTATATGGAGGGTACAATTCGGAAAATATAATGACTAATAGGGCAGTAGACGAAACTATAGGAAGGGTTTTAATGCATGATGATAAGCTGGTAGATGCTTATTTTCATTCTTCTAGTGGAGGATACACAGAAGATAGTGAAAATGTATGGAGTAATGCTGTTCCTTATCTTAGAGGAGTGAAAGATGATTTTTCTTTAGGCTCTCCTTATGATTCATGGCAATTTGCTATTAGTGAGGAAGAAATAAGGAATAGGCTAATTGAGATTGGCTTAGATGTTGGTTATATAACTGATGTTCAAGTTACATCTGTTTCTCCAAATGGAAGAGTACTAGAATTGATGATTAAAGGAACAATTAGAACTGAAATACTAAAGAAGGAAAGAACAAGACAAGTATTTGGAGCATCAAATATAAAGAGCACATTATTTGAAGTAAAATTTTATGGAGAAAATGGAAACTTTTCAATGGAAGATATTTTTATATATAATATGAGTAATGGAAACATTGTAAAGCAATCAATAGATAATGCTACAGTATTATCTTCAGAAGGTTTGTCTACCTTAGATGCTACAGATGTATCTAAAGGAATTAAGGTAACTGATGGTTCAAATAATTATGAAATATCAAATAAAATGCAAAGCAATAATTCAGATAATGTTGGGAAATATGTATTTAGTGGAAAAGGATGGGGCCATGGAGTTGGTATGAGCCAATGGGGAGCTAAAAAAATGGCCGAACTAGGATATAACTACGTACAAATTTTAGAGTATTATTATACTGGAGCAAAAGTTAAGTAAAGGATGATAATAATGAAGAAAGAAGATTTTTACTTTGATTTACCAGAAGAGCTTATTGCACAGGTTCCAATAGAGAATAGAGAAGGCTCTAGATTACTAGTTTTGGATAAAAAAACAGGAAAAACTGAACATGGATTTTTTTCAGATATATTAGAATATCTAAATGAAGGGGATTGTTTAGTATTAAATGATACTAGGGTAATTCCAGCAAGATTGTTTGGACATAGAAAAGATACAGGAAGTAGTGTTGAATTTTTATTATTGAAAAGAACAGACAAGGATAGATGGGAAACATTGGTAAAACCAGGAAAAAAAGCTAAGCCTGGTGTAATATTTGACTTTGGCGATGGAATAATGGAAGGTCAGATTTTAGAAGTTAAAGACGGTGGTACAAGAATAATAGAGTTTAAATATGATGGCGTTTTCGAGCAAATATTAGATAGACTTGGTGAAATGCCACTTCCACCTTATATCAGAGAAAAATTAGATGATAAAGAAAGGTATCAAACAGTGTATGCAAAGAAGGAAGGCTCTGCTGCAGCTCCTACTGCAGGATTGCATTTTACAGAATCATTGCTACAAAAGATTAAAGAGAAGGGCATTAACATTGTTTATATAACCCTTCATGTTGGTTTAGGAACCTTTAGACCTGTAAAGGTGGAGAATATTGAAGAGCATGATATGCACTCTGAGTATTATGAAATAGATGAAAGCTCAGCAGCTTTAATCAATAACACCAAAAGATCAGGGGGCAAAATTATTGCAGTGGGAACTACTTCAGTGAGAACAATTGAATCTGCAAGTAATGAACAAGGTGAAATTGTATCACAAAGTGGATGGACTAATATTTTTATCTACCCAGGATATAAATTTAAAATCGTAGACAATTTAATTACTAATTTTCATTTGCCAGAATCTACATTAATAATGTTGATAAGTGCTTTAGCTGGGAGAGATAATGTTTTAAGGGCATATGATGAGGCAATAAAATTAAGATATAGATTTTTTAGCTTTGGTGATGCTATGCTTATTAAGTAAATTAGATAATAAAAACTATAGAAACATACATTCACGGTTTCTGATATTAATAATTCTAATGTTCGTTTAATATTTCTATAGTTTTATGAAATTATTATAGTAGATTAATATTTAGACTATTAGGAGGTAACAATGGTATTTAGATATGAATTGATTAAAGAAGCCAGTGACTGTAAGGCCAGACTGGGTAAAATTTATACACCACATGGAGTTATTGAAACTCCTATATTTATGCCAGTTGGTACTAGAGCTACTGTAAAGACAATGACGCCTGAAGAACTTAAAGACTTAGGTGCTCAAATAATTCTAGGCAATACTTATCACTTATATTTAAGGCCCGGGCATGAACTTATTGAAGAAGCAGGAGGGCTTCATAAGTTTATGAATTGGGATAAGCCCATACTTACAGATAGTGGAGGATTTCAAGTTTTTAGTTTAGGAGATTTAAGAAAAATAACAGAAGAGGGCGTGGAGTTTAGATCCCATATCGATGGCTCTAAACATTTTATTAGTCCAGAAAAATCTATTGAAATTCAAAATTCTTTAGGATCTGATATTATGATGGCTTTTGATGAATGTGCTCCTTATCCAAGTGATTGGGACTATGTAAAAAAATCATTAGAGAGAACTACAAGATGGGCAAAGAGATGTAAGGATGCCAACAAAAACCCAGATACTCAGGCTTTATTTGGTATAGTTCAAGGTGGAATGTATAAAGACTTAAGAGAACAAAGTGCAAAGGAAATTGTAGATTTAGATTTTCCAGGATATGCAGTAGGAGGATTAAGTGTAGGAGAACCTGCTGAACTAATGTGTGAGATGTTAGATCACACTGTACCTTTATTACCTAGAGAAAAGCCTAGATATCTTATGGGAGTTGGTAGCCCTGATTATTTATTCGAGGCAGTGATTAGAGGAATAGATATGGCCGATTGTGTATTGCCAACTAGAATAGCTAGAAATGGAACTGTTCTTACAAGCCGTGGAAAAGTTGTAATTAGAAATGCAAAATATTCAAGGGATTTTACAAGCCTCGATCCAGAATGTGATTGCTATACTTGTAAAAACTATTCTAAAGCATATATAAGACATCTTTTCAATGTAGATGAAATTTTAGGTGCTAGATTAGCTACTATACACAATGTATATTTCCTTATTAAACTTATGGAGAACATTAGGCAAGCTATTAAAGAAGATAGGCTTTTACAGTACAAAGAAGAATTCTATAATAAATATGGATATACCAAATAAAAAATAAAGGATTTACAATAAAAATGTAGAATATTAAAACTGAGGAAAGGAGGGACTATCTTGAAAGAATTCATGTTATTAGGGGCTGTTGCTCAAGGTGGTAATTTATTATCAACTATGATGCTTCCAATACTATTCCTAGCTATCTTTTATTTCTTTATCATTAGACCTCAACAGAAAAAAGATAAAAAGATTAGAGAGATGAGAAATAGCGTAAAAGTTGGAGACGAGATATTAACTATTGGCGGAATCTACGGCAAAATTGTTAAGATTAAAGATGAGGTAATAACAATCGAAGTAGGATCAGACAAAACAAGATTTAATATAGCTAAATGGGCTATAGGTAATGTTCAATCATCAGAAACACCAGAAGAATAGAATCTACATACTATTTTAGAACTATGGAGTGAAAAGATTTTCTTAGTTATATTATTAATGATAACTGAGAGGATCTTTTTTATTTTTTGTAATAATATGACACTTATAGCATAAATATTGATTAAGGATATAGGAGGTGGAGTTATGGGTTATTTAAAGAATCAGAATAGTTCAAACTACTTTATAGATATTGTAAGAGGTACAATTATAGGACTAATATTTACTATTATACTTATACTATTATTTACTCTTATACTGACGTATACAAAACTTTCCGAAGAAATTATACCGTTAATAAATTCAATAATTATGATTGTAGGAATCACATCTGGAGCTATTTTTATTTCATAAAAAGTAAATAGCAAAGGCTGGTTGAGTGGAGGCCTAGTAGGAATATTATATTTCTTTATAATTTTTTCTCTTAGTGCGTTATTTATCAACGGATTTACAGTAGACAAATATTTGTTAATAAAAGGAGTTATAGCTGTAGTGACTGGGTGTATAGGTGGAATGATAGGCATAAACATAAAATAACCCTTTATTTAGCAATGCTATTGTGCTATAATCAATATGTTAATTATAAATAGAATTTTTTTAAGGGGGCATTAGAATGAAGCACATCAAAACTATTACTGGACGTAATCTAAAGAATACTATTGCTAATCATGGATGTGGAGAATGTCAAACATCATGCCAGTCAGCATGTAAGACTTCTTGTACAGTAGGAAATCAGAAGTGTGAAAAATAAGTTGTTGTTACATAAAAAGTAGTGGGCAACCACTACTTTTTAATTTGACTAATGAACCCATGATAGTTTAAATTATTTAATAATATAGAATGTTTTAAAATAATAGGAGGTTAATATGATTCATAAATTTGAACTAAATAATAAAAAATTAATACTAGATATTAATAGTGGATCTGTTCATGTTGTAGATGATTTAGTATGGGATATTATAGATTTTTATCAAGAGAAAGACCAAGATAAAATAATAAATACTTTAAATCATAAATATGATGATGGGGCAATAACTGAGGCTTTTAAAGAAATACAAGAGTTAGTCGATAATGGGCTATTGTTTAGTGAAGAAGCAAAAATGAACAAAATAGAATACAATAAGGACAACATTGTTAAGGCATTATGTTTGCATGTTGCACATGACTGTAATCTTAGATGCAAGTATTGCTTCGCTTCTCAAGGTGATTTTCACGGAGACAGGCTTATTATGCCTTTTGAAGTAGGGAAAAAAGCGTTAGATTTATTGATTCAGAATTCTGGAAACAGAAAAAATTTAGAGGTAGACTTTTTTGGTGGAGAGCCTTTGATGAATTTTGATGTTGTAAAGCAACTTGTAAGTTATGGAAGAGAGTTAGAAAAGAAACATAATAAAGTATTCAGATTTACAATTACTACAAATGGAGTACTTTTAGATAAAGAAAAAATGGATTTTATAAATGAAAATATGGACAATGTTGTTCTAAGCCTAGATGGTAGAAAAGAAGTTAATGATAACATGAGACCAACTGTAAATGGACAAGGAAGTTATGATATTATAACTCCAAAGTTTTTAGAGTTTGTTAAGCTAAGAGGTAAAAAATCATACTATGTCAGAGGGACTTTTACAAGCAAGAACTTAGACTTTGGGAAAGATGTAATTAACCTTTATAATGAAGGATTTAATAGCATATCAGTAGAGCCTGTAGTAGCAAAACCAGAGCAGAACTATGCTTTATTAGAGGAGCATTTATCTATGATACTGAAAGAATATGAGGAACTATCCCAAGAATATATTAAACTACACGAAGAAGGGAAAGGATTTGACTTTTTCCATTTTATGATAGACTTAGATCATGGACCATGCTTTGTTAAAAGAGTAGTAGGATGTGGAGCAGGTGTAGAATATATGGCAGTTACACCAGAGGGAGAATTATATCCTTGCCATCAGTTTGTGGGAAACACAGATTTTAAAATGGGGGATGTAGATACAGGTATAACAAATACAGCACTTAGAGATAAGTTTAAAAATGCAAATGTATATTCAAAAGAAGATTGCAAAAACTGTTGGGCTAAGTTTTATTGTAGTGGTGGATGTCATGCCAATGCATATAACTTTAATGGAGATATAAATAAACCATATTCTATAGGATGCGAAATGGAGAAAAAGAGAATTGAGTGTGCAGTGTCAATTGCTGCCAATATAGGCTAGGGGGAAGGCTAATGATAATTGAATACCAAGGAATAAAACCCGACATACATGAAAGCTGTTTTATAGCTAAAAGTGCAGAGGTAATTGGGAAAGTAAGCATTGGGGAATACACGAGTATATGGTATAACTGTGTTTTAAGAGGAGACGAGAACTCAATTACTATTGGGAACTATACTAATATTCAGGATGGTACAGTTATTCACATAAGTAGGGAACATAGCACTAAAATAGGCAATTATGTAACAGTTGGACATAAAGCTATTGTACATGCCTGCGAAATAGGAAATAATGTACTTGTTGGGATGGGAGCAATTATACTGGATGGTGCAAAAATAGAAGATAATGTATTAATTGGTGCTGGTAGTATTGTTACTCCTGGAAAAAGAATTCCTTCAGGTTCATTAGTATTAGGTTCTCCTGCTAAAGTAGTTCGCAACTTAACTAATGATGAAATTGAGCAATTAAAACAGTCTGCTATAGATTATGTAAAATATGCAGAAAAGCACAAAAAATGATGAATCCTGCTTCAGTGTTGACGTAGAAGCATTTAAAGTTGTATAATAGATTCTATGAAGATAGAAGGGAGAATGAAATAATGAACCTTAAGAATACAATTGTTTTTATCTTAATAATTGCATTAGTTGGGGCTGTAGCATATGGCTCTATAAATGGTATTACTTTAGGAAAGACTAAGATTCCTACAGCAAGAGAAAAAATAGGCTTAGGACTTGACTTGGCAGGTGGAGCTTATGTATTATTAGAAGCTCAAACTAACGATACAGGCCAAGAATTGGATAAAAAAATGGACCAAGCAATAGCAACAATAAGGCAAAGGGTAGATGGTTTAGGAGTATCTGAACCTAATATTGTTAGAGAAGGAAGTAAAAGAATAAGAATAGAGCTTGCAGGTTTGGAAAATACTCAACAAGCTATTGATTTGATTGGTAAAACTGCACAACTTCAATTTGTAGATCCAGAAGGAAAAATAGTAGTTACAGGTAAGAATGTTAAGAAATCAGATGTTGCTTTTCAAAAAGGAAGTGCAGGGGCAGAAGAACCTGTTGTATCTTTAGAATTTGACAAAGAAGGGGCTCAAAGCTTTGCTGAGGCTACTTCAAGGTTAGCATCTAAAACTGCAGCACAAGATAAAGTTATTTTCATAGTATTAGATGACAAAGTTATTTCAAGCCCAGTTGTAAGGACAGCTATAAATGATGGAAAAGCAGTTATTGAGGGTGGGTTTGATGTAAATAGTGCAAGCGAACTCGCGACTTTAATTAGAGCTGGTGCATTGCCAGTTGAGCTTAAGGAAGTTCAAACATCTACTATTGGGCCAACACTTGGACTTGAATCCCTAGATAGAAGCATTTATGCAGGTGCAATAGGTTTAATGCTTATATTCTTATTTATGCTTATAATGTATAGAATACCAGGGCTTATTGCAGATATTGCTTTAACTATATACGTTTTGCTAGTGTTAGGAATTATGATAGCATTAGGAGTAAAGCTAAGTTTACCAGGTATTGCAGGATTAATTCTTTCAATAGGAATGGCCGTTGACGCAAACGTAGTTATTTATGAGAGAATAAAAGAAGAATTAAGGGCAGGAAAAACCCTTAGAACTTCAATTGATAGTGGTTTTAAAAGAGCATTATCAAGTGTACTAGATGCAAATATTACAACCCTTATTGCAGGCTTAGTATTATATTATTTTGGAAGTGGCCCAATCAAAGGCTTTGGAGTAACATTGATTATTGGTATAATAGCATCAATGATTACAGCAGTTTTCATAACAAAGTTCTTGTTAAAGCTATTTGTTGGAACAAATTTAGTTAAAAATACGAAATTCTATGGTGCGTAAGGGGGGAAACATTGTGAATTTTATTAAAAATAGAAATATATTTTTCATATTATCAGCTTTAGTCATAGTATTTGGTCTTATTTATGGACTTTCTACCGGACTTAACTATGGTTTGGATTTTACAGGTGGAACTTTAATGCAAATAAACTTAGGAAAAACTGTTCCAGTTGAAGAGATTAGAAAAATTACTGACACCTTTGATACAAAAGCAAGTATAATCCATGCTGGTGAGAATAAAGAACAGGTAATTATAAAATCTACCCTAGACCTAAACAACCAAGAAAGAAACGAAGTGTTTGCAAAGTTTAAAGAAGAGTATGGACTTAAAGATGATGCCCTTATACAATCACAAAAATTTGGTCCTGCTATTGGTAGTGAAATTCAAAGGAAAGCTTTATTATCAGTAATAGTAGCTACAATTGGTATGCTTATATATATTTCATTTAGATTTGAAATTAAGTTTGGTTTGGCTGCTATTATTGCTTTAGTTCATGATACTTTAGTTGTTTTAGCTGTTTATGCTGTGTTCAACATTCCGCTAGATAGCTCCTTCGTAGCTGCAATATTAACAATTGTAGGTTACTCAATAAACGATACAATAGTAGTTTTTGATAGAATTCGTGAAAATCTAAAACTTATGAAAAAAGATAAATACGATAACATTATTAACACAAGTATAATGCAAACATTAAGTAGAACAATCAATACTTCATTTACTACTTTAATTGCCATAGTTACACTATATATTTTCGGAGTTGATGCAATAAAAGATTTTGCATTTCCTCTTATTGTAGGTATTATAGTAGGAACTTACTCTTCAATATTTATTGCTAGCCCAATATGGTACCTTTTAAAAACCAAAGTTAAAGAAAAAAATGAAGTTAATGCAAAAAGAGCATAATAATAACAAAAAACTGCCTTCTGGGCAGTTTTTTGTTATTACTCTTTTTTCTAAGACAATAATTCTTGTTAAACTTATTGTAATCATGGTAATATATAGTCATGAAGGAAGGTTATATTCTAGAAATTCAAGAGTATAGTTTAACATTATATAGGGAGGAATTAGAATGCAGGTAGGATTTATTATATCTTTAGTTTTTGCTATTTTAGTTGCAGTTTTTGCACTTAGGAACGGAAATAATGTAAATATTGATTTTTTATTTGCAAAAATTCAAATATCTCAGGCTATAGTTATTTTTGTTTCTGCTGCTCTTGGTGCGGTTATAGTAACTATCCTTGGATTAGTGAGACACTTGAAATTATCTATGAAAATTAAAGAACAAAGTAAGCTAATAAGCTCTTTAGAAAACGAAAAACAAATATTAGAGAATAAAATTGAAGAAATAAAAGAAAAAGAGATATCAAGTAATGTTCAAACGCTTAACAGAAATAATGATGGAGCAAAGGAACAAGAGAAGAATTCTGATACCAAAGAGAATGGCAAGATCATAGACAATGAATAATATATTGTTGTTGAACAGTATATAAGTATAAGCTATAATGGTAATGTATTTTCTTTTTAGTAGGTGAGCAAATGATAAAATTCAATAGCTTAGTTAAAATTGCTGAAAGTGATGACCTAACAATAGAGAAACTTAGTAAAGCTCTAAATATTTCTAAGCTTACTTCAAAAGTTATGATTAATAGAGGGATAAAAGACATCGATAAAGCAGAGGATTTTTTAGCCCCTAATATAAACGATTTTATAAATCCATTTTTATTGAAGGACATGGATGTAGCAGTAGATAGAATAATTAAAGCAATACATAAAAACGAGAATATTTGGATATATGGGGATTATGATGTAGATGGAGTCACTAGCACATCAATACTGATTCTTTATTTAGAAACCCTATGCAATAATGTGGAATTTTACATACCAGACCGTATGACTCAGGGATATGGACTTAATAATGAAGCCATAGATTATATTAAAAATAAGGGTGGACAACTAATAATTAGTGTTGACTGTGGTATTAAGTCATTTGATGTA
The DNA here is from genome assembly GCA_964470635.1 of uncultured Clostridia bacterium. Lineage (GTDB taxonomy): Bacteria > Bacillota > Clostridia > Tissierellales > Proteiniboraceae > Proteiniborus. The sequence continues at coordinate 11,347 of CAYYDM010000024.1, forward strand.
GCAGAATACTGTAAGGCTACTGGAATAGATTTAATAATAACTGATCATCATACTTGTGACGAAGAATTACCCAATGCTGTAGCTGTAATTAACCCTAACAGAATAGATAGCGAGTATCCTTTTAATAAGTTAGCAGGAGTAGGAGTGGCATTAAAGCTTATACAAGCTTTGGCACTAAAATTAAATACAAGTATAGATTATAACAATATACTGCCTATTGTGGCTATAGGTACTGTAGCAGATGTAGTTTCTTTAACTGGTGAGAATAGAATCATTGTAAAGAATGGCATTAACATGTTTAAACACACAGATAATCTAGGCATAAAAGCTCTATTAGATGTTACTGGTCTCATAAATAAAGAAGTTACAAGCGGACACATAGGGTTTCTTATAGGGCCTAGAATCAATGCTACTGGCAGAATTGGAATGGCTAAATATGCTGTCCATCTATTTACTACGAAAGATTATAAAGAAGCTCAAAGTCTAGCTAAAATGTTAGATGAGGAAAATACAAAACGGCAAATTATTGAAGCAGAAATATTAAAAGAAGCCGAGAAAATAATAAATAAGGAAATCAATATAGAAAAAGATAAGGTATTAGTATTGGCATCTGAAAATTGGCATAGCGGTGTAATAGGAATAGTATGTTCTAGAATAACAGAAAAATATCATAAGCCAAGTATCCTCATATCAATAGAAGGTGATGAGGGTAGAGGTTCAGCTAGGAGCATATCAAATTTTGATTTATATGAAAATTTGAATAAATGCAAGGACTTGTTCGTTAAATTTGGAGGACATAAGCAGGCAGCTGGACTTACCATAAAAAAAGATAATATTGAGGAATTTAGAAAAAAAATAAATAGCATAGCAGATAAAGAGTTAGACGAAATAGATTTTGTACCTCAAATTAAAGTTGATGCAGAAATTAATATTGAAGAAGCTATACTTGAAACAGCTGAAGAACTAAAACTCCTTGAACCATTTGGAATAGATAATCCAAGCCCAATTTTTCTGATTAAAAATGCTTTAGTCAAAACGATTAGGCCTTTAGGAAAAGATGGTAAGCATTTGAAATTGATATTAGAGAAAGATAATAAATGCATAGACTGTATTGGATTTAATTTTGGTAGTTATCTAAACATTTTAAAGATTGGTCAAAAAATAGACTTAGTAGCGTCTATTGATATTAACGATTTTCTAGGACAAAGAAGTGTTCAACTAATAATAAAAGATATCATAACATCCTATAGAGAAAATTTGGCTAAATCAGATGATTACATTGACTCACTTTTATTTTTGTTTGAAGAACTTGAGAACAAAAAGGAATTTAGGAAAAATAATATTATTTTACAAAGTCAAAGTGAAAATGATAGAATTAACTATACTATAAATACTATTAAAGAAATTAAAGAAAATGAAGGTATATTAATTATATTAAATAATATTTTCAACTTAGTAAACTTGCTTAATGCATTGCGATTTGAAGGAAGAGAGCTTGTTAGAAAAATAGGTATTTCTTATAAATTTCCTATTGAGTATAAATCCTGTAATATCTTAGTCAATCCTATTTTGAATCAGTTAAAATCAGCTGAGTATAAAAAAGTTATTTTGTATGATATATGTTTAACTGAAGATTATTTTATGGATATTGTTGATTTTTTTAAGCATAATATTTTGCAAGTTTTCGTAGTCGAAAATGACTTTGAAAGAATAAAGAATTTATATGAAGATATAATACCAGAAATTGATGATATTAGATTAGTTTATAAATCATTTAAAATTAGGAGAGACGAGCTACTTAGGATTGAAATAGACAAGTACCTATATTCTTTAACCAATAAAGCTAATATAAACATAAGCAGATTTAAGCTTAGAGCCATTATGGAAATACTGAAAAATGCAGAACTATTAGACTATTCTATTAAAGATGATTTTCTATTTGTGAAAATGTTTAGTATGCCTAATAATAAAATTGACATAACTAATGTTTCTATTTATAGTAAACTCTATGAAGCATCAAAAAACATTAATAACTTTCAAAACAATATTAAATCACTTAGATTAAGGGAGGAAGCATAATGGATTTTAAAAACAAAATTAGAAGTATTATGGATTTTCCTAAAGAAGGTATCAATTTCAGGGACATTACAACTGTATTAAAAGATAGAGAAGCTTTTAGGGAATGTATAAAGCAGATGGCTGACCATCTTAGAGACAAGAATATCGATATTATTGTAGGTCCTGAAGCCAGAGGATTTTTAATAGGTGCACCACTTGCATATGAACTTGGAGTTGGTTTTGTACCAGTTAGAAAGCCAGGAAAGCTTCCTTCAGATACTATAAGCTTTGAATATGAATTAGAATATGGATCAGATAAACTTGAAATGCATAGAGATGCTATAGAAAAGGGACAAAGAGTAGCTGTAATTGATGATTTGCTAGCAACTGGAGGAACTGCTCTTTCAACATGTAAAATGATTGAAAAGTTAGGTGGAGAGGTAGCAGCAGTAGGCTTTTTCATAGAGTTAGAAGACATTAAGGGGAAAGAAGTCCTTGCTAATTATGATATATTTTCTTTAGTAAAGTTCTAAAAGCAAGAAAAAATTTACTTTTCTAAGACTTATAAAAGCCCAAATTTTGGGCTATTTTTATAACCCATAGGAAAGTTCTACTTTATTATTTTTTATTTAAGGAACTTTCCGAAAATGAGTTTCAACAAAAGCTACCTTGTTAATGCCTCGATAGAAGCTTTTGTTATAAGAAATATTTATTCTGTTTTTTCATCAAATTATTTCAAGAACTATTTGAATCTGATATACTATATTTATATAATTTTAGACGAAACTAGACTTTAGTGAGAGGTTGAGAAAATTGTTAGAAAATTTAATCTCAAAAATTGAAGAATACAATCCTCATGGGGACATGAAATTAATAATTAAAGCTTACAATTTTGCCGAATCTGCTCATGCTGGGCAATTAAGGAACTCTGGTGAAAGATTTTTTGTTCATCCATTTAATGTGGCGATGATATTGGCAGAGCTTAATATGGATACCGCAACAATAGCTGCGGCACTTTTGCATGATGTTCTTGAGGATACAGACGTGACTTATGAAACCTTAGCTAAAGAATTTGGTGAGGAAATAGCCAACCTAGTTGATGGAGTTACGAAATTAAAGAAATTAAAATATAGAACTAAGCAAGAAACCCAAGCCGAAAATCTAAGAAAGATGGTAATCGCTATGTCAAAAGACATAAGGGTTATTATCATAAAGCTAGCTGATAGACTTCATAATATTAGAACTCTTGAGTACATGTCTGATGCTAAAAAGAAAGAAAAAGCATTAGAGACATTAGAAATATATGCTCCTATAGCCCATAGACTTGGTATTTCAACAATTAAATGGGAGCTAGAAGACCTTTCTTTAAGATATATTGATCCAGAAGGATACTATGATTTAGTAGAAAAAGTATCTAAAAAGAGGAGAGAAAGGGAAGCATATATTAAAAATGTTATTGAAGTTTTAAAGGAAAAGTTAAATGAGATGGAAATTGAAAGTGATATAAATGGAAGGCCGAAGAACTTTTACAGCATATATAGAAAAATGGTCTATCAGAATAAAACTTTCGAACAAATTTTTGACCTAACAGCTATACGTGTTATTGTCGACTCAGTAAAAGACTGTTATGGAGTCCTTGGTATTGTTCATACCTTATGGAAACCAATCCCAGGTAGATTCAAAGATTATATAGCTATGCCTAAACCTAATATGTATCAGTCTTTGCATACAACGGTAATTGGTCCTCAAGGTGAACCATTTGAGATACAAATTAGAACTTGGGAAATGCATAGGACTGCTGAATATGGTATTGCTGCCCATTGGAAATACAAGGAGGGCATAAATAAAACCGATGGATTTGAGAACAAGTTAACATGGTTAAGACAGCTTCTAGAATGGCAAAAAGAACTTAAAGATCCTAAAGAATTCATGGAATCATTAAAAATTGATTTATTTACAGATGAAGTTTTCGTATTTACACCTAAAGGAGATGTTATTAGCTTGCCTGCTGGCTCAACCCCTTTAGATTTTGCATATAGAGTTCATACTGCTATAGGAAATAATTGTGTTGGAGCAAAAGTAGATGGTAGAATAGTTCCATTAGATTATAAATTGAAAAATGGCAATATTATAGAAATACTAACATCATCTAGCAATAGTGGACCAAGTAGGGATTGGTTAAAAATAGTTATAAGCAGTCAAGCTAAAAATAAGATTAGACAGTGGTTTAAAAAAGAAGAAAGAGATTCAAACATAAATAAAGGCAAGGAATTATTAGAAAAGGAATCTAAAAGACAAGGATACAAATTAACTGAGTTTTTAAAGGAAGACTGGCTTAAATCTATAGCTAAGAAAGTTAGCTTAAATAGTATTGATGATTTATATGCTGCAATAGGCTATGGTAGTATTACTTTATCTCAAGTAATTAGTAAATTAAAGGAAAACTATAGGGAATATTATAATCAAAAGATTGATGAAAAAGAACTTATAAATAAACAAATAACTCCTAAAAAAGAATATAAACCAACTCAAGGGATTTCAGTAAAAGGTGTAGATAATATAAAGGTTAGGTTTTCTAAATGCTGTAGCCCTGTTCCTGGAGATGAAATTGTAGGATATATTACTAGAGGTCGTGGGGTGTCAGTCCATAGAAGTGATTGTCCTAATGTTAACAACTTAGACATTCATGAGAGATTCATTGATGTAAAGTGGGATATTGATAAGAAGACTTCCTATCAAGCTGAGATACAGATAAAAGCTACAGACAGGTCTGGTTTACTTACTGAAATTACACAGCTATTAACAGATATGAAACTTACTGTAACTTCTCTAAATGCAAGAACAAATAAGGAAAAAACAGCTCTTATAAATATGACCTTAGAAATTAAAGATATAGAACAATTAAAAGAGCTAATGAAAAAAATTAAAAGGCTTGAAGGAGTTATTGACGTATATAGGGTTATAACTTAGAAGGGAGATTTACATGAGAGCAGTCGTACAAAGAGTTTCAACAGCAAATGTTAGAGTGAACGATGAAATGGTGAGTTTAATCAACAAGGGTCTTTTAGTATTATTAGGTGTTGGCAATGATGATATAGATAAAGATATAGACTATTTAAGTGATAAAATAATAAATCTTAGAATTTTTGAAGATGAAAATGATAAAATGAATCTTTCATTATTAGATGTTAATGGAGAATTGCTTGTTGTATCACAATTTACCTTATTTGGTGATACTAAAAAAGGTAAAAGGCCAAATTTCATGAATGCAGCACCCTCTCACATGGCTAATGACATGTACTTAAAATTTGTTGAAAAGTGCAGAACCTATGGTGTAAATGTAAAGACTGGTGTTTTTGGTGAACACATGGATGTAGCTTTAATAAATGATGGACCAGTCACAATAATAATAGATAGTAAGAAGGATTTTTAGGAGGTTTTTTGATGATCATAGAAAGATTACCGCTAGGAGTGTACGCAGCCAATTGCTATATTGTAATGTGCGAAGATACTAAAGAGGCTATGATTGTAGATTTAGGCGGAGAACCTGAAGAAGTTATAAAAAAATCAAAAGAACTAGGTTTTAATATTAATTGTATAGTATTAACACATGCCCATGGCGATCATATAGCAGGAATACCAGGTCTTTTAGATGAAATAAAATGCCCCATATATGTTCATGAAAAAGATGAGGAAATGCTTTTAGATCCAAAACTTAATCTTTCTGCTACAATGTCTGTTGACAGGATTAGTATAAAACCTGATAAATTGCTTAAAGACGGAGATGTTTTAGAGATAGGCAATTTAGAAATCAGTGTCATTCACACACCTGGACATACAATGGGAGGAATAAGCTTAAAAGTAGAAAATTATATTCTTACAGGAGATACTTTATTTAAAGGATCAATAGGTAGAACAGATCTGTATGGTGGCTCTTTTGATACAATAATTGACTCGATTAATAATAAATTATTAATTTATGATAACAATACAATTATTTTGCCAGGACATGGGCCAGCTACAACTATTGAAATTGAAAAAAAGACTAATCCTTTTGTTAGAAAATAAAATAATAGAATACTCTCAAAGATAAGTGGAAGAATAATAACAAATAACTTTGGGAGGCTTTAACATGAAAAATTTGTATTTTAACAATAATGATAGTAGCTTTTTAAAGGATATAGATGTTTTAGACTTACTAAAACTAAAAGAAATAGGATTAAGTGATAGGGAGTTAGCAAGTGAGTTAAGAATTCCAAGATCTCATTTATCTCAGCTATATAGGGAATATGATGTAGAATTGCAAGGGGAGTAAAAATGATTTTTATATACTTAGAGGGACATGATTTTAGATATGAAGTAAATGAGCTAGTAAAAGTGTTTTACTTCAATACAGATATACGATTCATTGATAACAAGGCTTTGGTTGATAATCAAAGCCTTTTAATAGTAAGTACTTTATCAAATACTATGGAAAAAGCATCAGTTAATACAAAGGTTTTTAGTAATAGCGAAGTCATTAGTAGTAATTCCATAGATGATATTTCGAAAATTGACATAATAGATAATAACTATGTTAAAATAGCAAAGCTTGCTGTTAAACAATCAATTTTTAATGCTTTGTCAAAAATTAATTCAATCAAGGTTCCTTGGGGAGTTTTGACTGGAATAAGGCCTACCAAGATTGTTCATGAATTATTAGATAAGGGCGTTGAGAAAACTGACATAATGAATATATTAGTTAAAGAGTATAAATTGAAAGAGGATAAAGCAAAACTTACATTAGATATTGCTGTAGTTGAGAAAAAAGTTACAGACTTAGTTGATACCAAGAAATTTAGTTTATATGTGAATATACCTTTTTGTCCTACGAGATGTCTATATTGCTCCTTCCTATCAAATCCAATAAGCAAATACAAAGACTTAGTAGACATTTATACTGATAAACTTATTTACGAAATTCATAAAACCAAGGCTCTTTTAAAAGATAAAGTCATAGATACAGTATATATAGGTGGAGGGACACCAACATCTTTACCAGTAAAAAATCTTGATAGAATTATAAAAAACATATATGAATCTTTTAATAAGGATAATATTAGAGAATTTACTGTTGAAGCAGGCAGACCTGATACAATTACTAGGGATATGCTTGTGATGCTTAGAAATAATGATATAAAGCGAATAAGCATTAATCCTCAAACAATGTGCGAAAAAACATTAGCTATAATCGGACGAAAACATACCCCGCAAGATATAATTGATGCTTTTAAATTAGCTAAAGATATAGGGTTTGAAACTATAAATATGGATATAATAGTTGGCTTACCAGAAGAAGGTCCTAAAGAAGTAAGTGCTACTATGGAAGAAATAATGAAGCTAAATCCAGAGAATCTTACAGTCCATACTATGGCAATAAAAAGAGCATCAAAACTAAAAGAAAGCTTAGAAGAATATTCTCTTACTGCACAAAATACTATTGAAGAAATGTTGTCTATTACCAGAAACTATGCAGACTATATGGATATGCATCCATATTATATGTATAGGCAAAAGCAAATATTGGGAAATTTTGAGAATGTAGGATACTCTAAAATAGGAAAGGAATGTATATACAATATTCTAATTATGGAAGAAAAGCAAACCATTATTGCTGTAGGTGCAGGTGGAGTAACTAAAATTTGTTATCCAGAGGAAAATAGAATAGAAAGAGTGCCAAATGTTAAGGATTTGAAAGAGTATATAGATAGAGTTGAGGAAATGATACAAAGAAAGGAAAAATATATTAAAACATTGACATAAATATTTAGATAAACTATAATAATAAACAATACATAAATACTATGAGTGGAAAGAGTAGTTAAATCACTTAGTAATAGAGAGTCGATGCTGGTGGAAAATCGATACTAATATTTAATGAAGACATCCTGGAGTAGATACGCTGAAATATAGTAGGCATATACGTTAACCAGCGTTAATGGTTTTTAAGTGGGATATTTTTATATCCAACTAGGGTGGCACCGCGGGAAATTACACCTCTCGTCCCTGTCAAATAATTTGACAAGGATGGAGGTGTTTTTATTTTTATAAAAATTAAGTAGATTAAGGAGGGAAAAGTATGTTGACAAAGGCGCCTAAGGGCACCAAAGATGTATTAGCAACAGAGTCATACAAATGGCAATATCTTGAAAAAATCTTTAGAGAAGTATGTGAGCGTTTTGGATATAAGGAAATAATGACACCAGTATTTGAGCATACAGAGCTTTTTGAAAGAGGAGTAGGAGAGACCACAGATGTTGTACAAAAAGAGATGTATACATTTGAAGACAAGGCTGGCAGAAGCATTACTTTAAAACCAGAAGGAACAGCACCTGTAGTCAGGGCACTTATTGAACACAAACTGTATTCTGGAGCATTGCCCCTAAAATTTTTCTACATTACTCCATGCTATCGTTATGAGAGACCACAAGCAGGCAGATTAAGAGAATTTCATCAGTTTGGAATAGAGGTATTCGGAAGCAGCCAGCCAGCTGTAGACGTTGAAGTAATGGCGCTAGTATATAATTTCTATAAAATACTAGGAGTAGAAGGCATAGAGCTTAATATTAACAACATTGGATGTCCAAAATGTAGAACAGAATATAATGCAAAACTGAGAGAGTTTCTAAAGGATAAATTAGATAATCTATGCGAGACATGCCAATCAAGATATGAAAAAAATCCTATGAGAATATTAGATTGCAAAAACGAAAAATGCCAAGCAGAAATAAAAGATGCTCCACTTATGATTAATCATTTGTGCAATGAATGTAATGACCACTTTGAAAAAGTGAAGGAGTATCTAGAAATAGCTAATATTGAGTATAAAATAGATCCAAAGATAGTACGAGGACTAGACTACTATACTAAAACTGCCTTTGAATTTATCTCAAACGAAATAGGTTCACAAAGCACTGTATGTGGTGGTGGAAGATATGATAGACTCGTAGAAGAACTGGGAGGACCATCAACTCCAGCTGTTGGATTTGGCATGGGCATAGAAAGACTTTTACTTACATTAGAGAATAATGGAATAGAAATACCTAAAGAAAAAGGTCTGGATATATTTATAGTTACTATAGGTGAAAAGGCGGATAAAGAAGCTTTTAGATTATTAAGTGATCTAAGGAAAAATGGAATATCTGCTGACAAGGATTATTTAGAGAGGAGCATAAAAGCTCAGTTTAAGTATTCTGATAAGCTAGAGGCCCAATATACCATAGTAATTGGAGACGACGAGGTAGATAAGGGTATAATAACACTTAAAAACATGAAAACTGGAGAACAACAAGAAGTAAAGCTAAATAATTTAATTGAAGAATTGAAATCCAAGTTAGGGAGGTAATATAATGGGAGAATCAATGGGCAATTTAAGAAGAACACATATGTGCGGAAATCTAAGAATAGATAATGAAGGACAAGAAGTAGTATTAATGGGATGGGTTCAAAAAAGAAGAAATCTTGGTTCATTAATATTTGTAGATTTAAGAGATACTTCTGGTATAGCACAAGTAGTATTTGATAGCAACATTTCAGAAGAAGTCTTTAATAAAGCTGAATCAATAAGAAGTGAATATGTATTAGCTGTTAGAGGTAAGGTATATAAAAGACAGTCAATAAATAAAGAGTTGCCAACAGGTGAGATAGAAATATTTGTTGAAGAACTTAAAATATTAGATGAAGCAGAAACACCACCTATATATATTAAAGACAATGATGATGTAGCAGAGGCTATGCGTTTAAAATACAGGTATTTAGATTTAAGAAAGCCTACAATGCAAAGTAATTTAAAAATGAGACATAAAACTGCTAGAGTAGTCAGGGAATTCTTAGATGAAAACTATTTCGTAGAAGTTGAGACGCCAATGCTAACAAAACCTACTCCAGAAGGTGCAAGGGATTACCTAGTACCAAGTAGGGTTAATCCAGGTAAATTTTATGCATTACCACAATCACCACAGCTATTTAAACAGCTACTAATGGTATCAGGTATGGATAGATATTATCAAATTGTAAAATGCTTTAGAGACGAAGATTTAAGGGCTAATAGACAGCCAGAATTTACACAAATAGATATTGAAATGTCTTTTGTAGACATAGAAGATGTATTAGCTATAAATGAAAAACTTATATATAAAATATTTAAGGAACTAAAAGGAGTAGAAATATCACTTCCAATAGATAGAATGACTTATGATGAAGCTATGAACAGATTTGGTTCTGATAAACCAGATTTAAGATTTGGCTTTGAAATTAAATGCCTATCTGACATAGTTAAAAATAGTGAATTTAAGGTATTTAGTGATACTGTTAATAATGGTGGGGATGTAAGAGCAATAAATGTAAATGGATATGGAGAAGAATTTACTAGAAAAAACATCTCTCAATTAGAGGATTTTGTTAAAACATATGGAGCAAAGGGATTAGCTTGGATTAAAATATCTGACGAAGGCATTACTTCACCTATAGCTAAGTTCTTAAAGGAAGAAGAACTAAATGGAATAATAGAAAAGATGGAAGCTAAAAAAGGAGATTTAATACTAATAGTAGCTGATAAACCATCTGTAGTCTTTGCATCATTAGGAAGTTTAAGAGTTGAAGTAGCTAAAAGATTAAATCTAATAAACAATGACGAATACAAATTAGTTTGGATAACTGAATTTCCACTATTTGAATATGATGAGGAAGAAAAAAGATACGTTGCAAAACACCATCCATTTACTCATCCAGTAGACGAAGATATAGAATTATTAGAGACCGCTCCAGAAAAAGTAAGGGCAAAGGCCTATGACATAGTTATAAATGGAGACGAAATAGGTGGAGGAAGTATTAGAATAAACAATTCTCAACTACAAGAAAGAATGTTTAAAGCATTAGGCTTTACTATGGAGGAAGCATGGGATAAGTTTGGATTCTTACTAGAAGCATTTAAATATGGAGCACCACCACATGGTGGAATTGCATATGGCTTTGACAGACTAATAATGCTTCTTACAGGTAGCGATAATATTAGGGACGTTATAGCATTCCCTAAGACACAAAGTGCTACTTGTCTACTCACAAATGCACCAACTATTATAGCAGAAAATCAGCTTAAAGAGATACATGTTAGTAGTACTGTAAAAGAATAAAGAGTTATAGAAAAAGCCTAAGGTTCCGATTTATAACGAGGCCCTTAGGCTTTTAACGTTTTGGTAGCTATTATATTGAGTTAATGAAGCAACGAAATGGCTGATAAATTCACCAATAAATTGAAGGGCTTTATAAGAAAAAATAGAATTAAGATAATTGTAAGCTATAGAATTCACATGTTATGCAGCATAGGGCAGGATTACTGATACAGCATTGTAGAATTATAAGCTATAGTAAATACAGCACATATGGCAAGGCTAATAAAGCAATTTAAATAAAGCGATGAATAACAAGTATTTACCAAGGAGGGAATCAAGATGGGAATGATTGTTGCAATTGGTGGAGGAGAAATAAGAAAGCTTGAGACTTTTACAATTGACGATTATATTGTTAATTCAACGGGTAAAGAAAATCCTAAGGCGCTTTTTATACCTACTGCAAGTAATGAGCCACAAGGTTACATCGATGTGTTTAATGATGTATATGGAAAGAAATTAGGGTGCAAGACAGATGTATTATACTTAATAAATGGAAATCTATCGGACACTGAAATAAAAAATAAGATTCTTTCTGCCGATCTCATATATGTAGGAGGTGGGGATACTTTAAAAATGATGGAAGTATGGCGTAGTAAGAAAGTGGACGAATATCTAAAGGAAGCATATGAAGCAGGGATTGTACTTTCTGGACTAAGCGCAGGCTCCATATGCTGGTTTAAGTATGGTCATAGTGATAGCGATTCATTTCGTAATAAAGATGGATGGTGGGATTATCAATGCGTTGATGGACTTGGTCTCATTGAGGCCATTCACTGCCCTCATTATAATGAGGAAGGAAGAGAAGGCTTTGACGAGATGATGGAGACATTTGAAGAAATGGGAATAGCTATTGAAAACAATTGCGCATTAGTAATAAAGGGTGATAAGTTTAGAATATTAAAAAGTGATGAAAAATCAAATGCTTATAAATTATACAAGTTAAATGGAAGCGTCCATAAGCAGATATTAGATAACTATGATTTTATTGACATGAATAAACTATTTGAACGATAATTAAAATTTGGTTTTGGAACAATTGTAAAAGAATAAATAGATATAGAAAAAGCCTAAGATTCTGATTTGTAAAAAGATCTTAGGCTTTGATATTTTAAGTGCTTTTAAGTTGAATAGTAAACCATATAAGTGCTTAGTAGCTTCACCAATAAATTGAAGGACTTTATAAGAAAAAGTAGAATTAAAATAAAAGGTATTGTGGAATTTAGTAGTAAAGAAAAATTATATGGGATGGTCAGGAAAGGCACTTTCCATTAGTTATGATCGTCTCATGGACTTATTTGCCCTTGCGGGTAGACCAAAAGAGGGATTAAAAAGTATTGAAGAAGAGATTATATTTAAGAAGCGATACTATAGGACACTGTTAATGGAAGAAGGAGTTACAGATAATCTCGATGAGAAAGCAGAACTTTTATTTGAGTTAACTTGGCTTAAAAGCGGAGAACTTTATTCTGAATCAATGGAAGTACTACGTTATTTTAAGTCAAAAGGTTATAAGATTGGGATAATAAGCGATACATCTCCTTCATTACAAAAAACTCTTGAAGTATTGGATGTTGGCTCATATATAGATTCTTACACTTGCTCAGATCTAGTTGGAGTTATGAAACCAGACCCTAAAATCTATCAAGCCGCTTTAGATACGTTAAATGTAAAAGCTAATGAAAGTCTTTATGTAGATGATTATGATATAGAAGCAGATGGTGCAAGGGATATAGGGTTTACTTCATTTTATCTTGATCGCAAAGGAGAAACCAAAGGAGAATGGGTGATACATACTCTGAAAGAAATCATTAAGTTTGTAGAGAAGACAACATGGTAGAATTGGGCGGAAAAGATTAGATTTATGATGGTCTACTTCTTAGGTTTATGCAATAGTTAAGGAGAATGGGGGTTATAAAAATGGGTTATCCGTTTGATTGTATAAGTGAATTAGTTTTTGTCGAAACAGAAATAAAGACTGCAGATATAATTTTAGTACCAGGAGGAAGCCACTCACAATTGATGGAGAAAGCAGCTGAATTATATAAGCAAGGTTTAGCCCCATATATATTACCAAGCGGACATTTTAATCATAAAATACCAAATTATATTTCAGAATGGGAATTTCTTAAATCAATAGGATTAAAATTAGGTGTACCAGTAGAAAAAATACTAAAAGAAGATCAAGCAAGACATACTTTTGAAAATGCTGAATTCTCCTGGAAAGTAATAAAAGAAAATATGTTATCAGTAAAACAGGCTATATTGGTTTGTAAAGCTTATCATTCAAGACGTGCATTATTAACATACCAATCAGTATTTCCAAAGGATATAGAATTTTTTGTTGCATGTGTTCCTGACAAAAGAGAAATTAGAAAAGACAATTGGTTTTTGGACGAAGAAAAAATAAAGGTTGTCATGGATGAAGTCGTAAAAATAGGCAAATACTTTGAACATTATATTAAAAAGTTTCAAGAGGAGTAGGACATGATGATATGGGGACCATCGCTTCCTTTCTTAGTATAAATAGTATATTATTGATACATAACTAAAACTATGCTATGATTTATGTGGCTATTAAATAGAAATAATATTAATTTTCTTTAAGGAGATGTAATATATGCAGCACGCTTTTTCAAGAACCGAAATGTTAATAGGAACAGAGGGATTGCAAAAACTCGAGGAAAGCAAGATCGCAGTATTTGGTATCGGAGGAGTTGGTAGTTATTCGGTAGAGGCTCTTGCAAGAAGTGGAGTGGAATCCTTTGTACTTATAGATAATGATGATATTTGCTTAACTAATATAAATAGACAGATTCATGCTACTAGAAAAACAATAGGTAAGCCTAAAGTAGAAGTTATGAAAGAACGTATACTTGAAATAAATCCAAAAGCAAATGTGGTTGCTCATAGGGAGCTGTACAATAGTGACAGTGCAGAAAGATTATTAGAAAATGACTATACCTACGTAATAGATGCTATAGATATGGTTTCGTCAAAATTAGATTTAATTGAAAGATGCAAAAATAGAAATATTCCTATAATTAGTGCTATGGGAGCTGGTAACAAATTAAATCCTACTATGCTTGAGGTATCAGATATTTATAAGACTAGTGTTTGCCCTCTAGCAAAGGTAATGAGAAAAGAACTGAAAAACAGAAATATTAAAAGCCTCAAAGTTGTATATTCAAAGGAAATACCTATTACACCTCTAAATCTTGATGGAGAATGCGAAACAGATTGTACTTGCCCAAACAAAAATAGAACAAATATAGTAAGAAGACAAACACCTGGCAGTGTTTCATTTGTACCTTCAGTTGCTGGCTTAATTATTGCCTCTGAAGTTATTAAAGATATTTTGGGTATAAGTAATATATAACATTAGCATGGAGGTAGGGAAATGGAGCAAATCGGATTTGTTGTCAACACTAGAGAGGATATGGCTAAAGTAATAGTAGGGAGAGCATCGGCCTGTGGTGAAAATTGTGCTTCATGTGGTTCAAGCTGTAATATGCAAGAAGTATCCCTTGAGATTAAAAACACATTAGGAGCTAAGCCTGGAGATTATGTAGAGCTTAAGGCACATACAAGCCAGATATTAAAATCTGCTGCTATAGTATATTTGTTTCCATTGTTAGCCATGATACTAGGAATAATAAGCGGGATAAACATTTTTAAATCTGCAGGTTATTCGAATTATGAAACATATGGTTTTGTTGTAGGTTTAGTGTTTCTAGGATTATCCTATATTATTCTTAAAGCAGTTGATAAAAAGGTCAAGAAAGATAACAAGGTTATTATTGAGATGACTAGAATAATAAACAAATAAATTAGATTTTCAGATATACTTTGGGGGTGAGCTTATGGAAACTATTAAAGGAAATGATAATAATGATAATATTCAAAAAAGGCTTAGAAGAATAGAAGGTCAAATAAAAGGAATACAAAGAATGGTAAGCGAAGAAAAATACTGTGGAGATATTTTGATACAAATTGCAGCTGCTAGGGCTGCACTTAACAAAGTTGGTGGGATTATTTTAGAAAGCCATATGAAAGATTGTCTAAAGAAATATCTTGAAAACAAAGGGGAAGATGAAGTCCTAGATAATCTTATAGATACTATGATTAAATATACCAAATAATAGCAACAGTTTTTTAGTAGATACTGAATATATTACTTAATTATAGAAGGAAAAATTAGCTTTTGGATTTAAAATAGCTTTGGACAAGGAAGACTTATCCAAAGCTATTTTTTTGAATCTTGTATCTATAGAATTATTTTATCACATTACTAAAGTATGGCTAGGCTCTTTTGATTTTTTGATTAAAAATAACTCTAATAAATGATGAAGATACAATTATTCCTATTGCAATTGTTATAGCAATAAATATTGCCTCTGTACCTAATTCAGCTGCGCTTGCAAAGTTTTTATCAATTATAGCTAACATTGTATAATACATTCCTGCTCCAGGGACTAATGGAACAATACCAGGTATAATAAATACGGTAGCTGGTTTTTTAAAACGTTTTGCCATAAACTCACCTAATAAACCTACTGATATAGAAGCAAAAAGTGCACCAGCAATTGAAGAAGAAAAGAAATCAATAGAAACTATATATATTATCCAACTAATGGCACCTCCGAGGCTGGACTTAACAATTGAGTCTCGAGGTATGTTAAAAAACACTGCAAAGCCTGCAGTAGATATAAATGCGTAGACAAATTGTGCTATATAAAACATAATTACATTCCTCCGTGATAAATAATTAGCATAAGGCCCACTCCAAAAGCAACGGATAGTGCAACTATTATAGCTTCTAGTCCTCTAGACATACCTGCTAAGAAGTCACCAAGCATGGAATCTCTAGCTGCATTTGTTATTGCTACTCCTGGAACTAATGGCATTATAGAGCCAATTATTATTTTATCCATATTACTTCCTATATTGAACTTAATTGATAGAATTGAGAAAAGAGTTACTATAGCAGCAGCTAGGAAATTATTAATGAAATATATTATGTTCATTTTACTAAGCACATTAGTTATTTTTACTACAATCATACTTATGAAAAATGCACAAATAAAATCGTTAAAAGTACCTCCGAATAAAAGTGAAAAAAATCCTCCTGCAAATCCACCAAATAAATTGTTTATTATGTTAGAGTATGCTTTTTTATTATCTATTTCTTCAAGACATCTAAAACCTTCGTCTATAGTCATATCAGAGTTGACAAAATTTCTTGAAAATTCATTTACTAAAGCTATTTTGTTTAAATCTATGGTCTTACTTTTTGTTCTCTGTATATATGTCAATATATCATCGTCAAATCCAACTGCTAAAAGTATTCCAGTAGGAATTACAAAAGGCTCTGAATATGTAATAAAGCTTCTTGACTTACATATTCTTGAAATTGTATCCTCAACACGATAAGTTTCTGCTCCATTTTCAAGCATTATTTTACCTGCTAGAATAGCCATTCTTAATAGTCTTTTGGCTTCTCTTTTTGTTTCCAACCTAACACCGTCTTTCCTATGAATATTTATATATATATTATAACAAAACTATATTACTAGAAGTATCAAAAAGTTTACTATATTTATAGTAAAAAGTTTACTTATCAACACAAGTATTATTAAAAACTATTAAAAAATGTTTATTATATATTGTTATAATGGTATATTATATATGAAAAAGTTATTTATTCAATACACTTTATAAAAAATATATCAAACGAAAGGAGACAAATGGTTATGGATTTTAGTAATCTTAGAAAATTTGATCCAGAGATAATGAAAGTCATTGAATTAGAGACAGAAAGACAAAGAAGTAAAATTGAACTTATTGCATCAGAGAACTTTGTCAGCAAGCAAGTAATGGAGGCTATGGGAAGTCAATTAACAAATAAGTATGCAGAAGGTTATCCAGGCAAGCGATACTACGGTGGTTGTGAGTGCGTTGACATAGCAGAGGATCTTGCTAGAGAAAGACTGAAAAAGCTTTTCGGAGCTGATCATGCTAATGTTCAACCACACTCTGGGGCAAATGCAAATCTAGGAGTATATTTTGCAGTTTTAAAACCTGGTGACACAGTTTTAGGTATGAATCTTTCTCATGGTGGTCATTTGACTCATGGTAGCCCAGTAAATATTTCTGGTACATACTATAACTTTGTTGCCTATGGAGTTAATAAAGAGACTGAAACAATAGATTATGATAATGTAAGAGAGATTGCATTAAAAGAAAGACCTAAGCTTATAGTAGCAGGAGCTAGTGCTTACCCTAGAGTTATAGATTTTGCTAAATTTAGAGAAATAGCTGATGAAGTAGGAGCATATTTAATGGTTGATATGGCTCATATTGCAGGGCTTGTGGCAGCTGGACTACATCCTAATCCTGTTCCATATGCACATTTCGTTACAACTACAACCCACAAAACTCTTAGAGGTCCAAGAGGTGGAGCAATTCTTTGCAAAGAAGAATTTGCAAAGCAAATTGATAAATCAATATTTCCAGGAATTCAAGGTGGTCCACTAATGCATGTTATTGCTGCTAAAGCAGTTAGTTTCAAAGAAGCTTTAGGGGATGATTTTAAGGATTATCAAAAGCAAGTTCTAAAAAATGCTAAGGCATTATCTGAAAGCCTTGTAGAAAATGGTTTTAGACTAGTTTCAGGCGGAACAGATAATCATTTGATGCTCGTAGATGTTAGTAAAAAAGGATTAACTGGAAAAAAAGCTGAGGCACTACTTGATGATATCGGTGTAACTACTAATAAGAACACTATACCGTTTGAAACAGAAAGTCCTTTTGTAACTAGTGGACTTAGAATTGGTACTCCAGCAGTTACTACAAGGGGTATGAAAGAAGAAGAAATGAAAGAGATTGCTAAAATAATCAGTTTGACTCTTGAAGAAAAAACAGATGCTGACACTTTAAAAGGTTTAGTTAAGTCACTTTGTGATAGATTCCCACTATATTAAAATATTTAAATTAATATATTTAAAGGTATTATTTGATTTTTTAATCTCATAATACCTTTTTTCTTTTAAATGCATAATGAATATAGGGCATACTTACAGGAAATATTATAGATATAAGAAGAGCTTCTAACAAAGCGTTATTAAATCAAGGAAGCTTTTCTTGAAACTCATTAGGGTCATAACGAGTTCTTCAAATAAAAGCGGTGAAGTAGAACTTTCCTATTCGTTATAAAAAACGTATTAGATAAAGTAGGTGGCTAATTGTTTAAATATGGTTATATAATAGTACCGTCGATTATTATAGGTTTTTTGTCTAGGACATCTATGTTGAGAGTAGATTATAGACAGTATCCAAGTTATCCTCAAGGTGTATTTTCACATCTGACACTTGGAATGATAGCTGCTGCACTAGGCTCAGTAGCAGTACCTGCAATTGTCTCAAATGAGTTTGCAGCCTTTACATTTTTAGCTCTTGCTGCCCAACAATTTAGAGATGTAAGAAATCTTGAAAGACAAAGCTTAGACAATATTGAACCTACAGAGCTAGTGCAAAGAGGTACAGCATACATTGAAGATATAGCAAAAGCATTTGAGGCTAGAAACTATGTTACTATGCTTGTATCCTTAATTGTAAGTATAGTAATCTATACATTAACTAAACTGGGCTTCCCTAAGGTTTATTCAATAACAGCAGGTGTGATTACAGGAATTATTGCATTTTATTTAATGAATAGAGCTATATCAAGGCAAGTCATAGAAGAAATTGCAGAGGTAAAACCTGCTACTATTTCATTTAATGGAGCTTTATTATTAATAAATGACATAGTAATTATTAACGTAGGGCTTGAGGCATCTAGGGAAATATACTTAAAGAATGGGATAGCTGTCGAGATTATTCCACATGATGAAAATGGAATTACAACACTTGCTAACATAGGCCAAAGACAAGCAATAGCACATAATGCTGCAATTCTTTTAGGACTGAGAAAAGACGTAGATGAGCCAGATTTTACACCAATAGCAAGAAGAAATCCTCACACTGGAAGTGTTGTTATGGCCTTAGTTGCACTTGAACCAGATGTTGAATGTCTTGTAGAAGCAGTTAAAAAAACCTTAGTTCTTGAAAGTGCGAAACGAAAGCCGCTACAATCCTATATTGGAAGAAAGGCTGCTGATTAAGGAGTGGGAAAATGGATGTTGGAATAAAGGATAGTATATTAGCAATTGTAGCAATAGATGAAAAAGTAGTTTCAGGAGGAAGCGTACCAACGTTTTATGCTAAAGATTATGAAGAGCAGAAGAGAGTAGCACTAGTAATATCAAAGATTACAACTGGTATGGTACATGATTTGGAAAATGGTTGTTTCGTAATAGTTAGACATTAAGCAAAGGTATAATGGTTGTTCATTATACCTTTGTTAGTTTGAATAATTATTATTAAGCATAATTTAATTGTTTGTGCTATAATTATTGAAGAATATGTACAATATTAAATTAATTATGATACAATACTAATACCTAGTACTAAATGTAGATATAACTATGTAACTTAGTATAATATGTTCTAGGTATTTAAATATTATTGTTTTTAGAAGGGGATATTATGGAAGTAAATACTTATGAAGTAGATACCTATTATAATGGAAAAAATATTATTGATAATGTCGATGAAAACAGTATAGCCGAAGAATTGGGAATTGAGCCAGGAGATATACTTGTTTCAATAAATGATAACAGTATTACAGATATTATTGATTATAAATACTTAATTACAGATGATTTTATTACACTAACTATTCAAAAAAAAGATGGGGAAATCTGGGATTTGGAAATTGAGAAGGACTATGATGAAGATATAGGAATTACATTTACAAATCCACTAATTGATAAAGCAAAGAACTGTAGAAATAAATGTATTTTTTGCTTTATTGACCAGCTTCCAAAGGGTATGAGGCAGACATTATATTTTAAAGATGATGATTCAAGACTATCCTTTTTACAAGGTAATTTTA
>CAYYDM010000025.1:0-13249 GCA_964470635.1 uncultured Clostridia bacterium
CGGAGGTTCAGGCGTTAATACAAAAGTTAAAGAAAAGGTAAAAAGGAAAAAATAGAAAAAAGCTATGATTCACTTGTGGTTTTTTTAAACAAATTAAGTGATTTGCTAGTAGGTAAACTTAACTATTATGATACTATAGCTGAGTTAACAATAAAGGAAGAAGAAACAAGAAAGATTATAAATGGACTTGATGATGGCATCATATGCATAGATGATAAGGAAAGAGTTAAGTTTGCAAATTTAAAAGTTCAAAAAGACCTAAAATTACCTGAAAAAAATATTATAAATAGACCACTAAGAGATATTTTACCTGGAATAAATATTGAGTTTGACAATATGAATCCTCAGGAAAAGAGGATTAGTGTTCAGAATGAAAAAAAGAGTTTTATTATAAAAAGTATGCCAGTAGTCATAGATGGGAAAAAAGCAAGCAATATATTAGAAATCCATGAAACCAGTGACTTAGTCAGAAATGCGTACAAGCTCATTGAAGTACAAAATCCCATAAACTTCAATTCAATTATAGGAGATAGTGAAGGGATAGTTAAAATTAAGGATATGGCCTATCAAATAGCAGGAAGTAACTCCACAGTACTTTTAAGGGGAGAAAGCGGAACTGGGAAAGAACTATTTGCTAGAGCTATACATCATACAAGCAATAGAAGTCATTTGCCATTTGTAGCTATAAACTGTGCCTCAATACCAGAAAATCTTCTTGAAAGCGAGTTATTTGGCTATGAAGGTGGAGCTTTTACAGGTGCTAGAAAAGAAGGTCAAATGGGAAAACTTGAGTTGGCAAATGGAGGAACTCTTTTTCTAGATGAAATAGGAGATTTGCCACTACATTTACAACCAAAATTATTACGAGTATTGCAAGAACAGGCTTTTATGAGAATCGGAGGAAAAGAACTAATATCAGTAAACTTTAGACTTATAGCTGCAACAAATAGAGATTTAGAAAAAATGGTTGAGGAAGAACAATTTAGAGATGACTTATATTATAGATTGAATGTAATACCTATTATAATTCCACCCTTAAGAAATAGAGGTAGAGACATACTTATACTTAGTGATCATTTACTTGAAAAGTATTGCTATAAATTAGAAAAGCAAAGGAAAATCTTTTCTGATGAGGTCAAAGAGCTATTTTTAAACTATAGATGGCCAGGAAATATTAGAGAACTTGAAAATGTTGTAGAGTATTCTGTTAACGTAACAAAGGGTGCGGTAATATCTCTTGATAACCTTCCAACTACACTAAAAAAATCCTTTAATGACTGTAAGGCACATAAATATAATTCAAAAAGAACTCTTAAAGACAGTGTTGAACTATATGAAAAAGAGCTTCTACAGTCAATGTTAACAGAACATGGAGATTCAACTCAAGCAAAGCAAGAGATAGCAAATATTTTAGATATAAATTTATCTACTCTATATAGAAAATTAATGAGATATAATTTGCAAAAATGAGAAATAATTTGCAAAAATGAGAAAACCAAGGTTAGATACTCGAATTAACCTTGGTTTTATTATTTTCAGGTTGTGTTAGAATATTAATTTGCAAATATGCGAATTAATATTCTGAAATATTAAAAGGAACCTATTTAAGTGGCTAAATATAAACATTCTTTATAATAATATGATTTATTCTTTATGGCACAGAATTTGCAATATAATTAGTAAATTAGTAAGCATAACGAAAACTAACATGGAAAGGTTGTCTTGGGAATGAATACTGATAAAGATATTATGAAATCACTATTAGACATGGTGAGAGAGGATACTGTTCCTGCCATTGGATGCACTGAACCTGTAGCAGTAGCTTATGCTTGTTCAGTAGCTAGGAACCATTTAGAAGGTGATATTGAGAATATAACTGTTAATGTAAGTCTAAACATATTTAAGAATGGAAAGTCAGTTATGATTCCTAATACCAATGAATGGGGTTTAGACTTGGCAGCTGCATTAGGAGCTATTTGCGGGGAGCCTAAAGATGGACTTTGCATATTTAAGAATGTTAATCAAGAATACATAGACAGAGCTCATGATATGATCTTGAAAAACATAGTAAAGGTTAATTGGATAATGAATACTCCAGATGTTTATGTAGAAGTAATTATGAAAGATGCCAATAATAAGGTTGAGGTAGTACTAAAGAATAACCATAATCATATAGAAAATATAGCAGTAAATGGAGAAATTATTTATAAAGATATAATAGAAAATAGCAAGAAGGTAGCTACTGATTTTCTTGAGAATTTAAGCTTTAAAAAGTTACGTGAAATATGTGAAGACATTGATATAAATAAACTAAAGTTCATAGAAGAAGGAATTGAAATGAATAAAAAGGCTGCTGAAGAGGGCCTTCACAGCAAGAAAGGTCTAGGTTGGGGGGCATCACTTTTAACTCTGCAAAATCAGGGAAAACTGTCTACGGATGCTTCCCAAAAAGCTAGAATACTTACCGCTGCTGGAGCCGATATTAGAATGGGAGGAGGAGATTGTCCTATTATGACTAGTGCAGGTAGTGGCAATCAAGGACTAGGTGTTGTCCTTCCTATAGTTGTTGTAGCTGAGGAAAGAAATATTGAAAGAGAAAAATTATATAGAGCTATATTTTATGCACATATAATAAACAAATTTGTAAAACAGTACACTGGCAAATTGTCAGCACTTTGTGGCTGTGCAATAGCAGCAGGAGTAGGTGCTAGTGCTGCCATAGCATGGATGCTAGGAGGAGACGATAATCAAATTGCTGGTGCAGTACAAAATATGATGGCTAATCTTACAGGCATGCTTTGTGATGGTGCTAAGGAAACATGTGCACTTAAGCTTTCAACTTCTGCTGGGGAGGCAGTACTCTCTGCATATTTAGCTCGTGAAAATGTAATTGCTAAGGCTAATACTGGTATTTTAGGTGAAACAGTTGAAGAAACCATAAAGAATTTAGGTATTCTATGCAATAAAGGACTTACAACTACAAATGAAGTTATAGTAGATATAATGAGCTAGAGCTGTAAAGATGGCAAAAGATAATAACAGATTTTGATATGATAGTGAATAACAAATGGTTATAAATAAACAAAGACTCAAATTAGAGGAAGCCTCAGAACTATTAGGCATTGAATAAGCAATTTTGTTTTGAAAAAATTAATCAATTGGATATTGTAAAAAATGGAATGCAATTTCGAAAAAAAGTATTGTAATTTTAGAATTAACGTGGTATAATACAGTTTAAAATAACAACATGCAATGATAGGAAATAGTAAATATATTAATATCTTAAGAGAGCCAATGTTTGGTGAGAATTGGTGATGTTATATATTGAATCCATCCTTGAGTATTTTACTGAAAAGGTAAAACCTAAGCAGGGGATAACTGCAAAGAGTGAACTAAATTTATTATTTAGTTAACTAGGGTGGCAACACGGGAGAAGTCTCTCGTCCCTTATTTTTATATAAGGGACGGGAGTTTTTTTATTTATAGAATTTATAAGTAAAAACTTAGATGCTTTGCGAGTTTAGGATATGAATATTTATCTGAAACTGGCGGGGAATCTATATTTAAATATTATAATCAATTGTTATCATATAATAAATTATCTGAGGAGGAGTTAAAAATGTTAGACATTAGACGAATTAGAATGAATGCAGAAGAAGTGAAAAAAGGCCTTGAAAAAAGAAATGGAGATTACGACATAGACAAAATAGTAGAATTAGACGAAAAAAGAAGACAGATATTAGTCCAAGTAGAAGAGATGAAGGCTAGACAAAACCAAGTATCAAAAGAAGTTCCAAAGCTAAAAAAAGAAGGTAAAGATGCAACAGAAGTGTTAAATGAAATGAAAGAGTTAGCTCAAAAAATCAAGGATTTTGATAATGATGTAAAAGAAGTAGAAAATCAACTTAACGATATGCTTCTTAGAATACCTAATGTCCCAAACCCTAATATCACTGTAGGAACTAGCGATGAGGATAATACTGAGATAAGAAAATGGGGAGAGCCTAGAAAATTTGACTTTGAACTTAAGGCACATTGGGATATAGGAACAAATCTTGATATTTTAGATTTTGAGAGAGCTTCTAAAATTACAGGAGCTAGATTTACTATATTTAAGGGTTTAGGAGCTAAATTAGAAAGGGCTATAATAAACTTTATGTTAAATCTCCATACAGGTGAGCATGGTTATACTGAAATAGCACCACCATTTATGGTGAATAGAGCTAGTATGACTGGTACTGGACAACTTCCAAAGTTTGAAGAGGATGCATTTAAGATTCCTGAGAAAGACTTTTTCCTTGTACCTACCGCAGAAGTTCCAGTTACTAATATTCACAGGGATGAGATATTAGATGAAGCCCAGCTTCCAGTATATTATACTGCATATACACCTTGCTTTAGGCAAGAAGCTGGCTCAGCAGGAAGAGATACTAGAGGTCTTATAAGAAACCATCAATTTGATAAAGTAGAGCTTGTAAAGTTTTCTAAGCCACAGACATCATATGATGAATTAGAAAAGTTAACTAACAACGCAGAGAAGGTATTACAGTTATTAAAGATTCCATATAGAGTAGTAGAGCTATGTACAGGGGACCTAGGCTTTTCATCAGCTAAAACATATGATATAGAAGTATGGATGCCTAGCTACAACAGATATGTAGAGATTTCTTCTTGCAGTAACTTTGAAGATTTCCAAGCAAGAAGGGCAAATATAAAATATAGGGATAAAGAAACAGGAAAATTAGAGTATGTCCATACACTAAACGGATCTGGTCTTGCAGTAGGAAGGACATTGGCAGCAATACTAGAAAACTTCCAACAAGAGGATGGTTCTGTAATTATACCAGAGGCTTTAAGACATTATATGGGCGGTATAGAGAGGATTATTAAGAAATAATAAAATTGGGAATTGAGAATGGAGAATTCTGTGGAGACAGCTATTGAACGCCAGTCATTTAAACAATAGTTAAACAGTAGTTTATAGGGAATGAGCACAAAATAATAGAAAATGGTGACTGGAAATTAATAATTAGGGTATTATGAGGTGCCTAAAGTAGAAAAAGGGGGAACTAATGATATTTATTAAAATTATCGTAAGCATATTTTTAATTATAGGAATTATTAACCCAGAGCTATCGTGGAAATTGTCAGAAGGATGGAAGTTCAAAGATGCAGAGCCAAGTGATGCATATTTAATAATGACTAGGATAATTTCCGTAATTGTTTTAATTATTGTTTGGCTTTTTGTAGAATAAATTAAAAGAGATGATAAAAAAAGACCTAGATACGTTTTATAGAACATATCTAGGTCTTTTTTTATTCCTCTTTTCTTTGCCAAGCATGAAGTGCTAGGGCAATGCCTATGACTCCGTAGGCTACAAACACTCTGAAAAACTCACCAATTTGGCTGTTGTTCATTAAATTTTGTCCAGCAAAAGGAGATATGATGAACAGCATATGGAAAAGGAAGGTTCCCAATAGGGCCTGACCAAAGGTAGCCTTAGTTACAGATGCACCGCCAACCAAAAGAGATGCTACTGCAAAGAGCCCTACCTGTTCATGACTTCCATAGGTGTTTAAAGTTCCTATATTTTGAAGAAAAATAAGCTGTCCCCAAGCTGCTAATACTGTTGATATTATTGTAGCAATTATCCTAGTTTTGCCAACATTGACACCAGAAACCTTTGCTATCTGTATGCTTTGCCCAGCAGCTCTCATATCCTGTCCCAGCTTAGTTTTAAAGAAAAGGGTTAGAAACAGACATAGAATACCTACTATAAGTACTGTAAATATTGGGATTGATAACCCAGGATAAGGCTTTAGCTTTATTATGTCATCTAGAGCATATCTAATGCTAGCTAAATCTACAGTATTTTTTATACCTATTCCAGTAGACAGCAATAAGCTTTTATTCTTTATAGGTATCACTGTACCTGCTAATACTAAGAAAACAAACTGATATAATCCATTTGCAAAGAATCCAAGTATCATACTAGTAATCATTTCTTTACCAATTGCTTTGTTTAGAACTATTCCAGTAAGATAACCAAATACTATGGCTATAGGAGTAGATATAGCTAAAGCAAGTAAAAAAGCCCATATTCCACTTATATCATAGTTAGCAATTATTATTAGAGCAATTTGACCAGCCATGGCTCCTAGAACTATACCGAAGTTTAGCCCCATTCCTGCAATAACAGGTATAATTAGTGATAATACTAAGAAGGAATTCCTTGCTAGTCTAATAATAATTTCATTTAGCAGAAATACAAAAGGCATTTGTGCAAATATATATCCAAGTAAGCATAGAACTAAAAATATAATAGGTACTGCATTTTTCTTAAGCACTTTAGAAAGTTTTCCACCAAGGCTCTTTTCTTCAATTTCTAAATCTTCAAGTCTAATGTTTTTTTCCATTATACTTGTTCACCTCCTGTATTTCTAGTAAGTGCATATAAGATAATGCCATTGCTGACAATTATTCTTATTATCTCAGACATACTGCCTTCGGATAAGATGTTTATTACAGGTAAGGAAACTACTAGTAATGACTGGAATAGTAAAGTTCCAATAATTACATGTACAATACTTGCTTTTTTTAGAGTTGCTCCACCTATAAGTATGGCTGCCACTGCTGGAAGAGCAGAATATAGGGGTGCATTGTATAGCTGCAAAAATCCAAAGGACTGGCTATATATAATAATCCCTATGGCCGCTAATACAGTTGATAATATAGAGCCTAGTATTCTTTCTCTATCAACATTTATGCCGTTAGATTTAGCGAAGCCTTCATTGCTGCCAGCTACTTTCATTGCTACACCTTTTTTGCTTATGCTGAAAAGCCAATATATTAGAGCACATAAAAAGAAAAATCCAATAAGCCCTGTTGGGATTGTTACCCCTCCTATTTTAAAAGCAAGGAAACTGTTCAACAGTTTATCAATGGAAGATTCTAGTGAAACTGTTACCCTAAGACCGTTACCTCCATAGGCCCATATAAGCTCGGGACTTTTAAAAGGTGCCAACAGCCAAAATATACACATAGCTGAAACAACAGAAAATCCCACATACGTACCTACAGTCATTTCTTGGCCTTTCACTTTATTTAGCATCAATCCATAAACATATCCTGCAATTATGGCTAAGGGTATTGAAACAATTAAAGAAATACATAGTCCTGTAAAGCCTGATAATTTAAATTCTATGCTTATTAAAGCGCCTATAAGTCCACAGACTATACCTACTGGTAGAGCAAAGTTTAAACCAATTCCAGATTGTATTGCAGGCACCATGGCTAAAACTAACACACTATTCATTCCAAATCGAACTAGCATATCAGTAATTAAGCTAGATAGAGGAATATGAAGAACAGTAGCAGTAATAATTAAAACTAATAAAAAAGAGGTTATAATTAAACGAGGCAATCCAATGTTTTTTATATATTTTTTTACCTGTTCCATACTAAAGGGCCTCCTTTTTCCTATATTCTCCTGCCATCATTAGACCAAAATCTGCGTCACTTGCATCTGGAGGGAATATTCCTTCTAGTTTTCCATCGAAGATAATTGCAATTCTATCAGAGATTGAACGAAGCTCTGCTAATTCACTTGAGGTGATGACTATGGTCATGCCTAACTCCCTATTTAACTTAAGGAGCAAATCAAGTACTATATTTTTAGCACCTATATCTATACCTCTAGTAGGCTCTGATACAAGAAGAATATCAGGTTCAAGGGTTAAAGCTCTAGCAATACAAACTTTTTGTTGATTTCCACCACTAAGCTTTTGAGTAGGCTGCTTTATACTAGTACATCTTATATCTAGGTCTTTAACCATATTTAAAGCGTGATTTTTTGTCTCTTTAATATTGACCATATTAAAAGGTCCAATTTTCTTAATAAATCTATTTTTAATTTGTATAGCAGATATGGCTATGTTATTCTCAACAGAATCATCTAATAGAAGACCTATGCCTCTTCTATCTTCTGAAACAAAAGCAATGCCTCTATTCAAAGTTTCTCTAGGGTTGTTTAATGGTATAGGTTTTCCATCCTTTAATATTTCTCCTTTAGTAGGATAAAGCCCCATTATGCCATTGGCGATACCTATTTTACCTTGTCCTGCCAATCCACCTATTCCAAGTATTTCTCCATTTCTTACCTTTAAATCAAGTCCTTTAATAGCTTCACCTGGCATGTTAACAAAGAGATTATTTATTTCAAGAGCATAATCTTCATTATCATCTTCAAAGTTATCTATATGTGTAGATGTATAGCTTCTTTCAATTTTACGTCCTACCATTAGCTCTGCTATGTATCTGATGTTGGCTTCTTTAGTTGGAAGGGTTTTGACGACTTCACCGTCTCTTAGGACAGTAATGTTATCAGTAATATTCAATATTTCATCTAATCTATGAGATATAAATAATATAGCTATTCCCATATCAGCTAGCTTTCTTACTGCACTTAAAAAAAATTCTGCTTCAGACTCTGTAAGTACAGCTGTTGGTTCATCAAATACTAAAAGCTTTAGGTTGCTTTTATCTATTTCTCTAGCTATTTCAACGAACTGCATATATCCTACAGGTAATCCTGCTACTGGAAGCCATTCGTCAATATTTATTCCGAGTGTATTCAAAGATTTTTTACTGTCATTTCTCATAGTACCAATATCTAGATTTTGAAGCTTATGTCCAAAAACTAAACTTAACAAACTTTTTTTAGTTGGTTCCCTATTAAGCTTTATATTTTCAGCTATGGTAAAGCCTGGTATTAGCATAAATTCTTGATGTACCATACCTATTCCTAAGTCCATGGCTTCCCTAGGCGTTTTAGGATTACATACTTGTCCTTCTATTAGAATATTTCCTTCATATCCTCCTGTTGAGTGGATAACTGGCATTCCAAACAGTATATTCATTAGAGTAGATTTGCCAGCCCCATTTTCTCCAACAAGACCATGTATTTCTCCAGATTTTATTTTAATATCTACATTTTTTAATACCTTATTCCCTGAATAATCTTTACTAATATTTTTCATTTCCAGTATATAAGATTCTGTCAAAGATAGTCCCCCCTTTTAGAAATAGAAAATACAAATACAATCCATTCTAAAAAATCCATTAGTGAATAAATAAAAATGCTACAGCCTGTAATACCTTTTTGATTGAAAGAATACAGGCTGTTATACATTTTATACGATTACTTTAGAGCATAATATTTATATTTTCCATCAATATATGTCTATTTAAAAATTTGGGATTCAGTAACGAACATTAAGAAGTTTGGACTTCCATCTAGCTCACTAACTTGAACCTTTCCTTTTGCAGCTTTTTCTAGTAATTTAACCATCTTTTCCTTATTGAATTTGCCTACATTACCTTTTCCATACTCTATGGCATATTCTACAGCAGCGTTTACCATAGCCATATTAGCAGGAGCCTTCCATGTAGCAAATCTACCACCACGTTTTGCTTCTACAACCTTAGCATTAATTTGATCTAGCATAAACTTAACATCACCAGCTTTATCTTGTGGAATTTCAATTCCCATAGCACCTGGATATGCATGATATGGACTTGGACAGCATTGCTCAGGATATAGTCCACCTTCAGTTAAGACTGATTTAATAAGGGGTTCTTGCATAGCGCAGTTAGTACTAAAGAAGGCAGTATCTTTTCCAAGAGCAGTAACTTGTCTAGGTACGTCTTCAAGAATAAACAGCTGAGCCCCAGGAATACCTGCATCTCCCAATGGGTCTGGTGCATCTACTTCAAGGAACTTAATGCCTAGCTTAGAAGCAGTTTCTTTCATCACATCTCTTCTACGAGATAGAAGCTCCATTGACATATGTCTTGGGAAGGAGTAGTGAACAAAAGTTTTTGCTCCCATTTCCTTAGCAAGCTCGATTATAGTTTCGCCACGTTTAATATTATCTGTTTCTAGAACAATGTCCATACGGGAGGCAATAATCTCTGGGTCCTCATGAGGTACTCCACCTATGAATAGAATATCATCTCTAGTCTCTTTAATTTTGTCAATAGCAGCAGCACTTCCTGGAACTGCTTGGACTATGATTATTGCCTTTACCTTTGGATCTGCAGCTAAGCTGGTTATTTGAGCAATAGTAGTTTCTTGTTCTTGTGCAAACTTATCTGGATATGTAACGTGTTTAATTACATCTGCTCCGTATAGTTTTACCATGTCTTCTCCAGCTCTAAATTCCTCTTCACCTTGAGAAACAGTACCAGTTACTAGACCGATTTTGAAATCTAGATTTCCCTTGCCAGCCGTTTGTTGTGTGCTACAACTAGCTAATGTAAAAACCATTAGAGTAGCTAGTAACAATGCAAGCAATTTCTTTAACACATTAATTCCCCCTTTGATTTTTTAATTAGACTGGAGATATTAGTCTAATTAATTACTGATTTTTGTATTAAAATAATGACTAGTACTATTTTATTGTCCAACTATATAGAAAATACCAAGAGAAGTAAATTTAAAATAGTTGCTGACTTTGATATAATATAAGATATCTTTATTGAATAGGTAATTTTACTGACAAAAGAGGGGGGTGGCGGGATGAGGAAAAAGTTTTTATATGTTTTAATGGCCATATTATTTTTAGTATCTAGCACTGCTCATGGAGATGGTCTTGAAAAGGATACTAGGGCAGTGCTACTAGGAGAATATGAAAGTGGAAAAATACTTTATGAATATTCTATAGATTCTCAGATAGAGGTGGCTAGCCTGACTAAGATAATGACTTATTTAGTAACCATGGACTATGTATCTAGCGGTAAAGCTGGATTAGATAATATGATTACAGTAAGTCTAAAAGCCTCAAAAACTCCGGGTTCCTCTTTTAGCTTAAAAGAAGGAGAAGAATTAAGCCTTAAAGTGTTACTGGATTCAATTATGATAGTTTCGGCAAATGATTCTTGTGTAGCCATAGCAGAACATATATCTGGAAGTGAAGATGCTTTTACAAAATTAATGAATGAAAAGGCAAAGGAGATTGGACTTAAAAATACATATTTTGTTAACTCTAGTGGATATCCTTTAAAAGATGGGAAGCAAAATATGATGAGCACTAGGGATTTGTTTAAGCTTACAAGGTATGTAATATCAAAGTATCCTCAGGTTTTAGAAACTACTAAAATAAATAAAATATTTATGCCTACAAGGGATTTTGACAATGAGAATACTAACCCATTACTAAAATTAATTAAGGATGTAGATGGGTTTAAAACAGGGTATACAGATAAAGCAGGATATTGTTTGATTTCAACTATTAAAGTAAAAGAAGATGAAAATAATAAAAAACCATTTAGGCTAATAGGAATAGTCATGGGTACAACAAGTGAAGAAGAAAGAAGAGATAAGAGCAAAAAGCTAATTGAATATGGTCTTGAGAATTATAGTTACCAACAGATTTTAAATAAAGATATATCAGTAAAGACAATAAATATTGCTAATGCAAAAAATCCTAATGTCCAGGTATTTCCGCAAAGAGACTTAGTTATGTTTGTAAATAAGGATCAGAGGATTCAGCAGGAAATAATTCTTGAAGAAAATATTAAGGCTCCAATAAAGGCAGGTACTAAAATAGGGAAAGTAGTAGTTTCAAATGCAGAAGACCAAAGACATAGCATAGACTTAATTATTAAAGATAATGTTCAAAAGAAAAATCTACTTGATATATTATTTGGTTATGTACTGAATTTGGTATCCAAGTAATATTGTTTAATTGACAAGGGCATCATAATGTTATAAAATATAAAGGTATGATAATAAGGTGCTCCCGTAGCTCAGTAGGATAGAGCGACGCCCTCCTAAGGCGTAGGTCGGAGGTTCGACTCCTCTCGGGTGCGCCACTATTATTTTTTGAAGGTGAAAACCATGGATGAATATTTCATGAAAATAGCATTAGATGAAGCATATAAAGCTTATAGCATCGGCGAGGTACCTGTCGGTGCTATTATTGTAAATAACCAAAAGATCATAGCTACAGGCTATAATATGAGGGAAACTTTAAAAGACCCTACTGCTCATGCAGAGATTATAGCCATTAAGAAAGCCAGTGAGGTTTTGGGTGGTTGGAGATTAATAGACTGTACTATGTATGTGACTATAGAACCCTGTGCCATGTGTGCAGGGGCAATTGTAAATTCTAGAATAGAAAGGCTAGTCATAGGAGCCAAAGACCCTAAAATGGGGGCCTGTGGCTCTGTAGTCAACATAGCACAAAATCAGATTTTCAATCATAGGGCAGATATTACTTGGGGAATAATGGAATATGAATGTTCCGAAATAATGAAAGACTTTTTTAGAGAGCTAAGGAAAAGATAAAAAGATTTCTTATTTAATATCAAATACAGGCCCCAAAAGAGGGAGTTTATATTTTTGATATATTTGTATTGCCTTTGAGTTTAGCGCTTTTGGAACATAGATATTCACCCCATCTTGCTCATAAGTCTTATACTTATCATTCTGTTCAAAGCTTTTTACAGGTCTAACACTTAGACGAGTTTCATACCCTGCTCAACCACATGAAATTATCTTAGTACTTACAAGAAAACTTAATCCATGCTGCTTTGCATATTTTACAGCTTTATCGTCTGCTCTTACCATATTAATAACACTCCAATCATTTAATTCCCTACCGTGTATACTAGTAGGGGGTATATTCTTTATTTTTATTATACCACTTTATTTAGATTTGTTGAACTGTATTTTAATTACTAAATGAACAAATTGTAATATTCACCTACCTTTCTTCCTTTAAAAAAATTCATTAAGAAAAGTGACTTAGATTATCTTTGCAAAAGCTTATAGAGTTTTGATAGAATAGAAAACAAGGGAAATTATGATAGGAGGGGATTATCATTAAAGTTTTGATTACACAGGATTTTGGTACTGAAAAAATTGATAGTATAAGAAAGCTTGGATATGAAGTCATAGTTAAGAAAGACAGCAAAGTAAATATTTCTGAGGAAATAATAGATATAGATGCACTTGTATGTTTTAATCCTTTTAAAACCTTAGATATTTCAAAACTTAATAACTTGAAACTAATCCAACTTACAACTGCAGGTATAAACCAAGCACCTGCTGACATTATTAGAGAAAAAGGTATAATTCTCTCTAATAATAGAGGGGGATATAGTATTCCCATAGGAGAATGGATAGTACTTAAGATTCTTGAAATGGCAAAGAAATTAAATATACAATTATTTTTAACTACTCAT
>CAYYDM010000025.1:13292-31236 GCA_964470635.1 uncultured Clostridia bacterium
AAAGAGACTTAAAGGTTTTGATACTACTATATTAGGACTTAATACTGATGGTAAAGATGTTATGTATTTTGATAGATGCTATGGTAATAGCCAGATAAAAGAAATGGTTGGATTATGTGATATAGTTGTAGTATCTATACCCTATACAGAAAAAACTCATCATCTCATAAATAAAGATGTATTTGATGCTATGAAAGATGGAGTATGTATTGTGAATATAGCTAGAGGAAGTATTATTGATGAGAAAGAGATGATAAAGCAATTGCATAATGGAAAAATAAAAGGTGCTGCATTAGATGTATTTGAAGAAGAGCCATTAAGTGAGAGTAATCCTCTTTGGAGCATGGAAAATGTCATAGTTACTCCTCATAATTCTTGGGCTTCGGAGCTAGTAAATGAAAGAAGATTTTATATAGTGTACGAAAATTTAAGAAGATACATTTCTGGAGAAGACTTAATAAATGTGATTAATATTAATAAAGGATATTAAATAGCCTTTAAAGTATTGGAGAGATGAAATGGACAAGGTAAAAGAAAAAAATTATAAATTGCTCATAATGTTTATGTTTATGTTTATGATATTATCTGCAATAAGTGATAACTTAAGAGGAGTATTTTTACCTTCATTTAAAGCGGATTTTTCAGTAAATAATACTGAGATGGGAATGATGATAGTCGTAGGTTCAATAGGGTACATAGTTTTTGCATATTTAGGGGGTATGCTATGCGAAACTATAGGGCATAAGAAAGTAATGAGTATTGGAATAGTTTTCATGATAATTTCATTAGTAACCTTGTATCTCAGCCCTAACTTTGTAATCTTGCTAGTGGGTATGTTTCTCTTAAACTCAGGTTGGGCTCTCATAGGCTTAGCTATAAATACAGTAATACCATTGATAGCTGTAAGCTTTCAAGCTGTGCTCATGAACTTAGTACATTTTAGTTATGGAGTAGGTGCTACAGTAACTCAAAAATTAGCAGGAGTGCTTTTGTTTAAAGGAATTCAGTGGAGAAACATGTATCTATATATCTCAATATTGTTTCTTATAGTACTTATTGCGTTTATTCCTGTAAAGGTACCATCTGTACAAAAGGCTAAAGAAGATAAAAAGATAGATTATAGTTATATATTTAAGAATAAGTTATTATATTTTTATATGATTTCTTTAGGCTTATATGTTGCTTCGGAGATAAGTACTGGCAATTGGTTTGTTAACTACATGAAAGAAACCTTTGCATATAATGAAAATCAAGCTACTTTCTATACTACATTGTTTTTCGGGACATTTACTTTAGGAAGGCTTTTAGGAGGCTTTGTAGTTCAGAAGCTAGGTTCTATTAAGACTGTATTAATGTCTTTAGTATTAGCATTTTCATTTTATACAATAGGTCTTTTAGTTGGACAAAAAGGTTTAGTATTAGTTGCATCTTCAGGCTTATTCTTTTCTATAATATTTCCAACTGTTATACTGTCAGTAAATGATGTGTTTAGAAAAAACAGCACTTATGTTACTGGTATAATAGTAACAGCTACTTCAGCAGTAAGTATGGGAATAAACTTTATAATTGGCTGGCTAAATGATTTAATAGGAGTTCCTATAGCATATTATACTATTCCTGTAAGTTTATTTTTTAGTGTCTTTTTTATGTTTTTAATATATAGAAATACTATACATCAAGAAGAAATAGTAGAGCAATAAAATAAATATTCCTAGGGAGAATGAATTCCTAGGAATACTTTGTAATCTAATATTAGCTTAAATAAATAATTCTTTATTGAATTGGCTTTTGGCAATTGTTTTGCCGCTTTTTATTACGTACAATCTTTCTGGCTGTAAGCGGATAGCATCTTTTACGTTATCTGTGTTTAATATAACTAAGTCTGCATTATTTCCTTCTTCTATACCATAATTGTCAATTCTCAATATTTTAGCAGCATCGTATGTAATCATATCAAATACTTTTTCTATTTCATGAGGTAAACTCATTTGAGCAGCATGGGCTGTAATTAAAGCAACTTGAAGCATGTCAGCACTTCCGAAAGGATAGAAGGTATCTTTTATACAGTCTTGTCCAAAACTTACGTTTACACCTGCTTCCAGAAGTTCTTTTACTCTTGTTATACCTCTTCTTATAGGTTGTTTATCTTTTCTTCCTTGTAGCATTAAATTTGTTACAGGGTTAGTTATGACATTAATTCCTGCACGCTTAACTTTTTCTATTACAAAGGAAGCATAATGATCGTCATAAGCAGCTAAGGCACAAGTATGGCCAGCAGTTACCCTACCTTGCCATCCTCTTTTTATTGTTTCATCAGCAAGCATTTCAAGAGTTCTATAAAAAGGATCGTCAGTTTCATCTATATGCATGTCTACATCTACATCATATTTTTCAGCTATGTCAAAGCATATTTCAATATGTCTTTTACTATCCTCTGGAGTATCTTCGTGGGCAGGCATTCCACCTACTATATCTGCACCAGCTTCCATAGCGTCCCACATAAGCTGTTCACAACCCTCATCTTTAATTATTGCTTCCTGAGGAAAAGCTATTATTTGCAAATCTATCACATTTTTATACTTTTCTTTAAGAGCTAATACTCCATATAGTGGTTTTAATCCCCCTATAGTATCCACATCTACATGGGTTCGTATTTTAAGAGTACCATTGGATATTGCTCTTTTTATTACTTCTTCAGAACGAGCTACAACATCTTCATTAGTATAAGTAGCCTTTTTATCCCAGATAATTTCTATGGCTTCCTGTAGAGTACCACTAACATTTGGTCTTACTACATCAACTATATTTACTTTATCTAAGTGAATATGTGGATCAATAAAGGGAGGAATAACAAGGTTGCCCATAGCGTTAATTTCTGAACTTCCCATTTCTCTAATTGAATCAGCTATAGTTTTTATCTTGCCATTTTCAATTCCTATATCCCATATGCCTTCCTTATTTCTAAGTTTTGCTTTCCTGATTATTAAGTTCAATTTATACTCTCCTTTCACAATATGAAATTGTTATATTACAATATGAAATAAAAGTTCTATATTGATTTAAAAACTCCTTCTTTTTGCTATACATTTTTAAATAAAAAAACCTTATTGAACGTATAATCGTCAACAAGGCTTTTGTAACATAACTAATCTAATAAAACATTCCTTCTATTATTTCCGAAATTTTTCTTGAGGCAAGCTTTAATTCGTTAGCAATAAGTAGTATTTTTTCTTCATTCACTCTTACAGAAGGGGCAATAGTCGAAATAGTACAAATGACTTTTCCATTTTCATCAAAAACGGGAACTCCTACTGCAGTAATCATTTCTTCATATTCATCAATTTCTAAAGTGTAACCTCTCTCTTGAGATATTTTAAGATCATCAAAGAG
This sequence comes from uncultured Clostridia bacterium, assembly GCA_964470635.1. Classification (GTDB taxonomy): domain Bacteria; phylum Bacillota; class Clostridia; order Tissierellales; family Proteiniboraceae; genus Proteiniborus. The sequence continues at coordinate 16,683 of CAYYDM010000025.1, forward strand.
CTTTTCCAAGTCTGTTATTGTATTAGGAAGGTACTTTTTAAGACCTTCTTTATTGGCTATATCTCTTACTTCTTCATATTTGAGATAGGCTAAAAAAGCTTTTCCTGATGCTGTACAGGTAAGAGGAATCTTCCTTCCCACCATGAGGAAAGCTCTTAAAATATGGTTTGATTCACATCCTGTTATGCACACTGCATTATTCCCATTTCTAATAAAAAGATTAGTTGTTTCGCCAATGTTTTTAACACATTCATCTAGAATCGGTGTTACCCTAGAGAAATACTTTTCAGGATTTCTTCCCCTTAACCAAGAAAGGAATATTTCAGGACCTATATCATATTTTTTTGTGACTTTATTTTGACTTATGAACCCTTCTTCCATTAATGTTCTTAAGGAATGGTGTACTGTACTAACATTATATCCTAAATCTTTACCTATATCAGCAAGACTAACTTCGCTTTGACAGTCTAAGATATATTTAAGAATTTTAAGATTCTTTTGTACCGATTTTATTATAACGCCAGTTCTTTTTTGTTCTTTGGGCATAGATAGTTCTCCTTTCAAACATGCTTAAATCCATTTTATACTCTCATTATATACTACTATAGCTGTGTTTTCATAATATGAAAATAGTATATTTTATAATTACCTCGTGAAATATAATGAAATTAATTATGACATAGGTTAAGGTTAAATGCTTTACAATATAATTAATAAAATTTTACACTAATGATGTTAACCTTTGCCCTAAAATGTATTATAATCATATATGGTGCAATAAAATTATAACGATATAGGGAGGCAACATTGTATGAAAAGAAGAGTAATTAGTTTGTTAATGGCCTTTATTCTAATTATTGGGCTAAGCATGCCTATATTTGCAGAAGAAGGCAAGGTATTTACGGATATAGCTCAATCACCTTATGAAGAGGCTATATTAGAGCTATATGAACAAGGAATAATAAGTCCTAATCCACAAAATCATTTTTACCCAAACCGTATATTAACTAAGGCAGAAGCTGCTAAATTACTAGTTAAAGGATTTAAGCTTCCAGAAATTCAACCGCTTATAATTGAAAATAGTGAATTAGAAAAGAAGTTTAGTTATAGTAATCCACTAGAAGTAATAACAGACGCATTTTCTATCCCTTCGACAAAAGACATAGTGAAACACTGGGGCTTAAACTACATAGAAGGCTTATTAAAGGTTAGAGCAGACATAGTATCTGAAAATGAATACAAGCCAAATGAAAGTGTTACAAAAGCAAAATTTGTTGAGATGATATCTAAAATAGTATTTGGACCTGATCAAGACATTGATTTTTCTAAAGAAATAGTGAAAGTAGGTCTTGTTTCTGAAGCTTTAGCTACTTCAAATGAGGGAATAACAAGAGAAGAAGCTGCCGATGTATTAAATAAAATACTATCAAATCCTAATTTTAAAGTTATAACAGTATTTGCGACTTCAGATATTCATGGCCACTTAGAACCATATAAAGCAAGTGGAATGGAGAGAGAAATTGGCGGTCTTGCAAAAATGAGCAAGATTGTAAAAGATTTTAGAGTAAAACAACCTAATACGTTGCTTATAGATGGTGGAGATGCTCCATATAATACAAATATAACAAACCTTTTTGAAGGAGCTTCAGCAATAGAAATAATGAATGAAATGGGTTATGATGCCATGGCTCTTGGAAATCATGATTTTGACTTCCCATTTGATGTTATGAAAAGAAATGCTGGAAATGCTAAATTCCCATTTTTATCAGCAAATACTTATTATAATGGAGAATATCCTGAGTTTTTAGCACCTTCAATAATAAAAGAAATTGATGGTGTTAAAGTAGGTATTATAGGTTTAACAGACGACCAAAGTCGTGTATATACTCATCCTAGAAATGTTGAAGGAATAGTATTTAAAGAGCAATTTGAAGCTGCGCAAAAAGCAGTAGATGAAATAGCTGAAAAGACAGACGTTGTTATTGCACTTGCACATATACACGGAAATAATCCAGAATTGCCCAAGAAGGTTAAAGGTATAGATGTAGAGATTGGTGGGGGTCAAGACGTTGTAGGGTTCCCTCAAAATATTGAAGGAACATGGTTAATATCTCCAGGTAAACATGCAGAGGTTTTAAATCAAATAAACCTAAATATACTAAATAATAAAATGATAGGTATAAACTTCGCTCATATTTTCTTAACTGAGAATCTTGAAAAAGATCAAGCAGTAGAAAATATAATAGAAAAATATAGAACTCAACTAGACGAAAAAATGCAAAATGTTATGGGAGAAACCAAGGTTGCACTTGATGGTGAGAGGTCAACTGTTAGATTGAAAGAATCGAATCTTGCCAATATTATAGCAGATAGTTTAAGAGATCTTACAGGTGCAGACATAGCCTTACAAAATGGTGGAGGAATAAGAGCGAGCATTGATGAAGGTGAAATCACAATGAATGAAATATATGCAGTGCTTCCATTTGATAATACAGTAGTTGTAGTAGAAGCTAGCGGAGAAACTATCTGGAAAGCATTAGAGCATGGAGTATCATGGTATCCTAGCGCAGCAGGTGGATTTTTACAAGTATCTGGACTTGAATATACTTTTGATGCATCAAAAGAAGTAGGTTCAAGAGTTACTGAGGTATTGGTTAATGGCAAGCCTATAGAAAAAGAAAAAAATTATAAGGTTGTTACAAATGACTTCCTAACAGGAGGCGGAGACAACTTTACGATGCTTAAGGAAGATACAAAAGAATTATTAAAAACAAGATTTTACTTAAGAGACTCTTTAGTAGAATATCTTGCAAAACAAAAAAGTATATCTCCAGAGCTTGAAGGAAGAATAAAAGTTCTAAACCCAGCACAATAATTCTCTATATATAGACATTAAGGGCTTACTAAAATTTAGTAAGCCCTTAATTATATTATATTTTCTATTATTATATCTTCTACTTCACCCTCATTAGGAAATCTACCTAATTCTTTCTTTGAAAATACTAGCTTATCGTCTAAGCTAACTTCGAAGACCCCACCAGATGAAGGAACTATTTTTACCATAGAAAGAGAATTCTTGTGCTCATCTAATAGTTTGTTTGCTAGGCTAACTGCCTTTGATAAATAGCCTCAGGAAGTACAATACTCAATACTAATCGTTTTATTCATTAAAACTCCTCCTTAATCATTGTTAATATAATATTACCCAATATTAAAAACTAATATCATATTGGATAATAACTTTTTTCTACAATACGGGAGATAATAGTCTAGATATAGATTCTTTAACAACAATTACTTTAGAGCGTTTTTTGTATTTTTCTATTGTAATTTCACTAGAAACATTCAAATCATCTTCAAATATATTTTTAAGCTCCGTAGATGTTTTAGTGTCATAAATAAAAGCATTTACTTCGAAATTTAATTTAAAACTTCTTACGTCAATATTTGCAGTTCCAACTGAAGAAATTTTCCCATCTACTACTATTGTTTTTGCATGTATAAACCCATTTTCATAAGTATAGGCCTTTACACCAAAATCCAATAATTCACCTATATAAGAATATGTTGCCCAGTAAACAAACATGTGATCTGGCTTGCTTGGTATCATTATCTTTACGTCCACTCCAGAAAGAGAAGCAATTTTAAGAGCTTCAAGTATGCTTTGATCTGGAACAAAGTAAGGCGTTTGGATATATATACTTTCTCTTGCAGAACTTATCATTTTAAGATACCCAATTTTAATTTGTTCTTGTTCTGAGTCAGGGCCACTTGAGACTATTTGTATTCCTGTTTTTCCATTACTTTCTATAGTAGGATAGTATTTTTCATCATATAAGGTTTTTTCCTTTGAAGCATGTCGCCAATCAAGAAAGAATCTTGTTTGCATCATATGTACAGCGCTGCCTTTAATTTTAAGATGTGTGTCTCTCCAATATCCAAACTTTTTACTTAACCCTATATACTCATTTCCAATATTGAAGCCTCCTATGAAACCATATTTCCCATCTATTATTGCTAGCTTTCTATGATTTCTATAATTAATCCTTAAATTAATTAGAGGTATTTTAGAAGGAAAAAAGGATGCTACTTTTCCACCAGCTTTAGTCAATTCATTAAAAAAACCTTTAGTAAGAGTTCGACCACCAAGTGCATCGTAAAGTAGCCTTACTTCAACCCCTTCAGCAGCCTTTTTTGTAAGAGCTGTTACTACTTTTTTACTTAGACTATCATTTTTAATAATATAATAGAGCATATGAATATGGTCTTCTGCTTTTTCTATTGAGTCAATTAATGCATCAAATTTTTTAGAACCATCCGTAAATATTTCCACCTCATTATCCTGAGTAAATATAGAATCATCGCTAATAAGCTGCATTCTTATCATATCTTGATAATTTATCATTTCTTCATCATTAAAAATTATTTCATTATTTTGTATATATGATATTTGCTCAAGTAGAATTTTTCCTATGGCATGGTCTTCTTCTGTCTTTGTATCAAAGATTTTTTGCCTACTAAGATTTTGTCCAAGTATTAAATAGAGTAAAAAGCCTAAATAAGGCACTAAAAGTAAAACCATAAGCCAAGCCCATGTAGCTGATGGGTCTTTTCTCTCAAGAAAGATTAATATGAAAGCTAAGAAAACATTTAGAATAAGAAGTATAGAGAGTGTAGGTACAAACCAATTCATACATAACCACCTCCGTTTTATTAGTTAAGCTGGAAAAACTATATAATATCATTCTATTGTATGCAGAAGATATATTCAATATTTACTATCTAGTTAAAGTTAATTAAAAGCACTAGTATAAGTATAAACTGCATATAATTATAGTATTATACCTTATGGAGTAGTAACTATAATTAAATAAAAGGTGAGATATTATGAGTAAAAATATAGTTGCCAAAGCACTTCTAGTTATTATTATGATTTTGAGCACAATAGTTCTTTTAAAAGATAAGCCTATAAATTCTTTTAAAAGAATAGTAGAGACTATAAATCAGCAAAATGAAGAAAGGGAAGTAGTAAGGAAAGGAACTACTGATGAAAAAGTCATAGCTATAACTTTTGATGATGGACCACATCCCAGGTTTACTCCACAAATTTTAAGTATTTTAAAAGAAAATGATGCTAAAGCTACCTTTTTTGTCTTAGGAAAACATGCAGAATGGTATTCAAAAGCTTTACTACAAGTAAAAGAAGAAGGCCATGAGATAGGGAATCATTCTTATGGTCATGTAGACATAAAAAAAATATCTGAAGAAGTTATAATATCTGAGATAGAAAAAACTCAAGACATAATTTTTAAGCTAACTGGAAATAAACCTAGCTTATTTAGGCCACCTTTTGGTTTCTATAATGAAAAACTTCTAAAAATATTAAAAGAAAGAGACCTTAAGGTAATACTATGGACGGAAACCCAAGATCCATTAGATTGGAATCATCCAGGAGTAGATAAAATAGTAAAAAAAGTTTTATCAAATGCCCAAAGTGGTGATATCATACTACTACATGATTATGCAGAAGGTGAATGTGAGGCTATTAAGGCATTAGAAATTATACTACCTGAACTAAAGAAAAGAGGATTTAGATTTGTAACGGTTTCGGAACTTTTAAGCATAGAGCTTAGTGGAGGTAGTTTTAAGTAGATATAATAAAAATTAGCTAAGGCTCAAGTAGAGTGGAGCCTTAGCTTATTAAAAACTAAAAAACCAATGTACAATATATGGATTTATTAGACCTATAAGCCAAGAACCAATAGGTGGAACAATAAATATTAGATCAGGTATAACTCCTTTTTCCTCGCTATAGCATTGAATACTTGATAAGGAATTTGGTGGAAAACCAATCCCAATAGCAGTCAATCCCGTAGCTATGTAAGCAGCAAGAGTATTTTTTCCATAGATTTTAAATACTATAAAATATGAAAAAGCAATTAACCAAGCAATTTGCATCAATACTATCAATACTGCTAAGGGTGTTATCCTACTTAAAGTAGATATATCTAAAGAAGCAAAGCCAGTAACTAAGAGCAACGATAAAAAGATGTTGCCAATATAATTCATATGTGTAAACTCTATTTCAAAAATATTGAACTTGTCCAAGAAAAACCTAATTATAATTCCCGCAAATAATCCTCCACCTAAAGGTGACAACCATTTTCCAAATCCCAACTGAGTAGGAATATAAGCAATTCCTGTTGTAGCAAACAATATTAGAAGATACTTTAGAAGCTCTGCATGAGCAAAGGTTGGATGAGGGGCCTTAATAACCTCTGAAAAATCAGCCTTAGGCTCTAAGAGTTTAAATACTATAGTAGAAGATAAAATGGCTAATATAACGCAAAGTACTGAAACACCAGAGAGAGTAGCTAAGAAGGCGGTTCCATTATTACCTACTAGTGCTACGGCATGATGTGCAAATGAAGCATCTCCTACTAAATTAAGAGAACTAAAAATAATCATATCGCTCTTTGATAGGCCAAAAATTTTCCCGAATGTAATAATGAAAATATTTTGCATTACGGCAACTGATACTACTATGACTAAAAAAATCATCTGCTTAAATATTCCGTTTCTGAACATGTTTTTGTCTACACGTAATCCAATAGAAGCAAAGAATGCAGCAAAAAACACAGTAAATAACGAATAATTAATAGTAATTTTTATCCTTGGGGAAAGGATGTGCATTATTATGGCTAATAAAAGCCCACCTATAAAGGGAGCAGGTATATATAGTTTTTTTAGAATTAAGACTTTACTCTTTATAAAATAGCCTAAAAGAATAAAGGAAATTAGTAACGCTATAGTCTGTATTGTATTTAGGACGATTACCATTTTTACCCCCCATTAAGTTATGTATTTTTATGCATACATAATACTTGCATACATAATACAATCATTTACATAATACTACAAAATGCATCATAAAATCAAGAGAGAATTACGAAGTTTATAACAATTATAAAAATTGCAATATTCATGTTTGATACTATCATTTAAGGAAGTTCTAGATGAGAATAATAAATTGAAAAAAAACATAAAGTTTGGTATTATATATCCATATTCAAAAACCAGGAGCTGAGTAGATGAAAGATTTGGAACTAGCTAAGGAAATCCTTGAAGAAAAGGAGCTTACTTTGGCCATAGTAAAAGAAGGTAAAATACTATTTACAAGTACTGATAAGGGAATAAAGCCTATATATACTGCAGTAGTAGGGCTTAAGGAAGAGCTTAAAGGAGTAAGTGTAGCAGATAGGGTTATAGGAAGAGCTGCTGCTATTCTTTGCAAATATGCAGATATAAAAGAACTTTATACAAAGCTTATTTCCAATGAAGCTATAAAAGTATTTGAAAACAGTAATATCAAGTTTTTTTATGACGAAAGCTCACCATATATTAAAAATAGAGATAAAACAGACATGTGTCCAGTAGAGAAACTATCTCAGGATATAGATAGTCCAGCAGAGTTAATTCAAAAGATATCTGAATTTCTAGATAGTATGAAAAAGAGGGCATTATAATGAAAATCGCTGTAATAGACGGAAAAGGCGGAGGCATAGGCTGTCAAATAGTAGAAAGACTGAAGTCTTTAAAAAGAGATGATATTGAAATCATCGTATTGGGAACGAACTCTCAAGCTACAGCCAATATGTTAAGAGCCGGAGGCAATGATGGTGCTACTGGAGAAAATGCAATAGTATGGATGAGTGATAAGGTAGATGTTATTATTGGGCCAATGGCAATAATTGCAGCAAACTCAATGATGGGAGAAATAAGTCCTAAAATGGCAGAGGCAGTTGCAAGCAGCAAAGCAAAAAAACTTTTATTGCCGGTGAGTAAATGTAATTTTGAAATAGTAGGGCTTGAAAGCTATCAATTAAAGCAGATTTTTGATGAATTACTTGAAAAAATAAAAACAATATTAGAAAAATAAAGCCATGAAGGTTTTTCCAAGAAGGAAGCTTTCGTGGTTATTTTTTTGGGAGGTTAAAATGAACAAGAAATTTACTACAAAAGATTTAGTATTAACAGGATTATTATTAGCTCTAGGTTTAGTTCTTCCAATGATATTTCATTTTTTTGGAGGAACAGGACCAGTATTTTTACCTATGCATATACCAGTTTTAATAGGAGGATTTGTATTGCCGCCATACCTAGCTTTGCTATTAGGAGTAGTTACTCCATTACTTAGCGGTGTACTTACAGGAATGCCGCCTATGTTTCCAATGGCTGTGATTATGATGTTTGAACTAGGTGCATATGGACTAACAGCATCTTTAGCTACTAAGAAGTTTAAGCTTTCCTCTATACCTGCCCTTGTTATTTCAATGATAGTAGGTAGAGTGGCAGCAGGTGCAACAGTATTTGTATTATCAACATATTTTGGAGTGCAGATGAAAGCTCTGATGTTTGTTAAGGTGGGCATAATAACAGGACTTCCTGGTATAGGTATTCAGTTAGTACTTATACCGTCTTTAGTATATGCATTAAATAAAGTTAATAGAGGTGCTAATGTAAATGCATAGTGAAAAGGCTGCTAGGGGAAAACCTAAGCAGCCTTTAAAATTAAGATAGGATTAAAAACAATTGAAATATTTGTTTTAGAAACCATTAGTGGATAACAATTTTTTATTCGCCCTGACTATCTATTTCTTCTTTTATTTTAGGATATGGATCTTCCCAACCTTCTGGTTTTATAGTCTTTCCGTCTTCTTTGAAATGAGGTTTTCCGTCACTCCATAGCTTGTCCATGTTAGCCTCATGTACTATTTCAAAAATTTTGTCAGGCTTAACTCCCATTTCAACAAGGGTTCCCAAAGCAAAGTACATTAAGTCTATCATTGCATCCGCTTGTTCATATATATCATTGGCTTCTTTAAACTCATTTATTTCTTCAAGCATCCAGTTGTACCTTTTACTTACTCTGTCAGCTTCAAGAATCTTAGGAGTATCTCTGTAAGGATGCCCAAATTTCATTTGAAAATCTTTAACCATGTGCCACCATTTATCGCTCATATGTATACCTCCAAGAGTTAATTATAATATTAAATAGTATTATGCTATCTATTCTACCATACTTTTTAAGCATATTATTAAAAGAAATATAGTCAATTTTTTAACAAAAATACAATAAGATTTAGTAACAATTATTGATGTTTTATGAAAATTATATTATCATTTAATATGAAAGATATAAAAACAAAAAGTAATTATGGCTTTAAATAAATATAGCATTAGATATCTACGTCAACCCATTTTGTCATAAAATATTATATTTTTTTGAAGAATATAGTTATTTTTTTAACAATATAAAAGTTAATTTTATAACAATTGTTGATATTCTTTGGAAAATATATTATGATTTAAGGCGAAAGGTACAACAAAAAAATATATGTATCTAGATGAAGGTGGCGTGAGATATCTACATATGGTTAGATAGCCGAAGAAGCAATATAAGATGAGCCAGTCTTTATAGAAACTTTCAGGCACAAGTATCGTCATCAGATGGAACTCTGAAGAGTCCGATTATTCGGCACCGAAGGAGAAATGTATTAGATAATATACAGAAGCTCTCAGGTTAGGAAACAGAGGAATATAGCGGCGCATGGCTTTCTAATGCTTTTATGCTGTTATATTCCTTTTTTGTTACATCTTATTTGATATATATTGCTGTAAGATTTGCTTATTATTTGGGTATATTATACCTATACTATGCCCTTTTAATGATGAATATAATATTTTGTTTAATCACATAATTAACTTAGTCATCAACATTAAAAAACTTAAAACTTGAAAGGAGGAGTTATTTTGGCAGAACCAAGAAAAACATCACTTTACAATGCTCATCTTAAATATGGTGGAAAGATAGTAGATTATTCAGGATGGGCATTACCAGTACAGTATGAGGGCTTGACACAAGAGCATGAGGCAGTAAGAATGCAAGCAGGATTATTTGATGTTTCACACATGGGAGAAGTAGAAGTAACAGGACCACAAGCACTTGACTTCGTTCAATATTTAGTTACAAATGATGTATCAGTACTTGATGACAACCAAATAGCATATAGTTTTATGTGCTATCCAGAAGGAGGGGTTGTAGACGATCTTCTAGTTTACAAATTCTCAAAAGATCATTATTTCCTTGTAATTAACGCAGCTAATGTGGAGAAAGACGTAGATTGGATTAATGAGAAGGCTAAAGGTTATGATGTTAACGTTAAGAATCTTTCAGACGACATATCTGAAGTTGCTATTCAAGGACCAAATGCACAGAAGATACTACAAAAACTCACTGATACAGATCTTTCAGAAATAGAATTCTTCCATCTAAAGAGAGATGTAAATGTAGCAGGAGCAAATTGCTTGATTTCAAGAACAGGATATACAGGAGAAGATGGTTTTGAGGTTTACTTTGATCATGAACATGCAGAAAGCTTATGGGATAAGTTAATGGAGGCAGGAAAAGAAGATGGACTTAAACCAGCAGGACTTGGCTCAAGAGATACATTAAGATTTGAAGCAACTCTTCCTCTATACGGAAATGAACTTGGCAAAGATATTACTCCATTAGAAGCTGGTTATGGTATGTTTGTAAAACTAAACAAAGAAAACTTTATAGGAAAAGATGCTCTAGTAAAACAAAAAGCAGAGGGACTAAAGAGAAAAATAGTAGGTTTTGAAATGATAGACAGAGGTGTTCCAAGACACGGCTACGAAGTCTATGCAGATGGAAAGAAAATAGGCTTTGTTACAACAGGATATTTTTCACCTACTTTAAAGAAAAACATAGGATTTGCAATGCTTGACATAGAATATACTGAGCTTGATACTCCAATTGAAATTCAAGTAAGAAATAGAGCATTAAAGGCTAAGGTAGTAAACAAGCGATTCTATCAAAAGCATTATAAAAAATAGAAGTATATCATACTATAGCATAAAATAATAAATATAAATTTAGGGAGGAATTTTTTATGAGAATAGTTGAAGGTCTTTTATATTCAAATGATCACGAGTGGATTAAGGTAGAAGGTAAAGAAGCATATATAGGAATTACAGATTTTGCGCAACATAAACTAGGGGAAATCGTTTATGTTGAATTACCACAAGTTGATGATGAATTAAGCGCAGGAGATGTTTTTTCAGTAGTTGAATCAGTTAAAGCAGCTTCAGATTCTTATCTTCCTATATCAGGTAAAGTAGTTGAAGTAAATGAAGATTTAGATGGAGAACCAGGATTAATTAACGAAGATCCATATGCAAATTGGATTGCGAAAATTGAACTTTCTGACGAATCAGAACTTGAAGGATTAATGAATGCTGAGGAATACGAAGACTTCTGTAGTAAGGAGGAATAGTATGAACAGGTATATACCAAATACGGAGGCAGACAAGAAGCAAATGCTTGATAGCATTGGCGTAAGCTCTATGAGCGACTTGTTCTCAGACATACCGGGCAATCTAAAACTAAACAGAAAGCTTAATATAGGTGAGGCAATGTCTGAGATGGAGATTGTAAGACATATGAAAGGCCTTACAGACAAAAACAAAAGTGCAGAAGAATTAGTATGTTTTTTAGGGGCAGGAGCATATGATCACTACATACCTTCAGTAGTAAAGCACCTTGCTATGAGGTCTGAATTCTATACCGCTTATACTCCTTATCAGCCAGAAATAAGCCAAGGAACACTACAAGTAATATTCGAATATCAAACTATGATAACTAATCTTACAGGTATGGACGTAACTAATGCCTCTATGTATGATGGACCTACTGCAGCGGCAGAGGCAGCTATAATGGCTTGTGAAAATACTAGACGTAAGTCTATTATTGTATCAAAGACAGTTAACCCTGAAACTAGAAAAGTTCTTAAAACTTATCTGGGAGTAAGAGACATAGAACTAATAGAAGTAGATATGGCTGATGGAGTTACAGATGTAGAAAAGTTAAAATCTCTAGTAGATAAAAATACTGCTGGAGTTATAGTTCAAAGTCCAAACTTCTTTGGAATAATAGAAGATGTAGCTGAAGTTGAAAAGATTGTCCATGAAAATAAAGGAACCTTAATCATGTATGTTGACCCTATTTCACTAGGAATATTAAAAACTCCTGGAGAATTAGGAGCAGATATAGTAGTAGGTGAAGGACAGTCTCTTGGAAATAGACTAAACTATGGTGGACCACATCTAGGATTCTTAGCTGCTACTTCAAAGCTTGTTAGAAAGCTTCCTGGAAGAATAGTTGGCCAGTCTGTAGATGCGGACGGAAAGAGAGCCTTTGTACTTACTCTTCAAGCAAGAGAGCAGCACATAAGAAGATACAAGGCTACTTCAAATATATGTTCTAACCAAGGCTTAAACATGGTTATGGCAGCTATTTACATGGTAACAATGGGTAAGAAAGGGCTTAGAGAAGTTGCTTTACAAAGCACACAAAAAGCTCATTACGCTTACAATGAAATGGTTAAGTCTGGTAAATTCAAACCATTATTCGATAAACCATTCTTTAAAGAATTTGTAGTTTCAAGCGATATAGATGCTAGCAAGGTTAATAAAGAGCTTCTAAATAAGGGTATTCTTGGTGGATATGAACTTAGAAAAGAATACAACGAGTTAAACAATGGACTTCTTTTCTGCGTTACAGAAAAGAGAACAAAAGAAGAAATTGATAAACTAGTTGGCGCTTTGGAGGTGATGTAGTATGCTAAGAAATTACGATAGCTTGATATTTGAAATCTCCAAGGAAGGAAGAACAGCTTATAGCCTTCCAAAAAATGATGTAAATGAGCTTTCGCTAGACTCAATCATACCAAGCCAATTTTTAAATGAAAAAGAAGTTGAATTACCAGAAGTAAGTGAAGTTGACGTGGTAAGACACTTTGTTAATCTTTCAAATAAAAACTATGGAGTAGACACAGGATTCTATCCATTAGGCTCATGTACTATGAAATATAATCCTAAAATAAATGAAGATATGGCAGCTCTTGATGGATTTGCTAATCTACATCCATATCAACCTGAAGAAACGGTACAGGGCGCATTAGAGCTTATGTACAATCTTGAAAAGCAACTTTCAGAAATATCAGGTATGGCAAAAACAACTTTACAGCCAGCAGCTGGAGCACATGGAGAGCTTACAGGCCTTATGATTATAAAAGCTTACCATGCTTCTAGAGGAGATAGCAAGAGAACTAAGATAATAGTTCCAGATTCAGCTCACGGCACAAACCCTTCAAGTGCAGCAGTTGCAGGATTTGATATCATAGAAGTAAAATCAGATAAATATGGTGCAGTAGACATGGATGCACTTAAAGCTGTATTAAGTGATGAAATAGCAGGGCTTATGCTTACAAATCCGAGTACTCTTGGATTGTTTGAAAAGAATATAAAAGAAATAGCTGACCTTGTACATGAGGCTGGCGGTCTATTATACTATGATGGTGCCAATATGAATGCTATTATGGGAATTACAAGACCTGGAGACATGGGCTTCGACGTAATGCACTACAATCTACACAAGACTTTCTCAACACCTCATGGTGGTGGAGGACCTGGAAGCGGTCCAGTTGGAGTAAGAGAAGATTTAGTTAAATTCCTTCCATGTCCAATGGTAGAGAAAAATGGAGATATGTATACATTAAAATATGATTGTCCAGATTCAATAGGAAAAGTAAAAGGTTTCTACGGACATTTCGGAGTAATGGTAAGAGCATATACTTATATATTATCAATGGGTGCAGAAGGTCTTAAGGAAGCAAGTGAAACAGCTGTCCTTAATGCAAACTATATGATGAATAAACTTAAACATTATTTCTATTTGCCATTAGATCAAACATGTAAACATGAGTTTGTATTAGGTGGATTAAAAGAAGAAAACTTAGAAGTAAGTACATTAGATATTGCTAAGAGACTTCTAGACTATGGATACCATCCACCAACAGTATACTTCCCATTAATAGTTGATCAGGCAATAATGGTTGAGCCAACAGAAACAGAAAGTGTTGAAACTCTAGATGGCTTTATAGAAACTATGATTAAAATAGCTGAAGAAGCCGAAAAAGATCCACAATTATTAAGAGAAGCACCACATGATACACCAGTTAGAAGAATAGATGAGGCTAAGGCAGCAAAAGACCTTATATTAAAGTGGAGTAAATAATTTAGTATTTAGTTCAGGTAGAGCATGCTTTACCTGAACTCTTATTATTAAGTAGAATAGGAGGGAATAAAAATATGTTATTTGCACACGATGGAGATGTACAAAAGGCACTAAAGCAAAGTATAACTGCTTCTATTAAAGAAAGAAAGGATACTATGTGTGACACATGAGACCCAAAGGCTGTAATGGCAACCGCCTGGGGCGTGAAAGAAAACGTTGAATTAGCACATGCAGAAGCAGTTCAAGCTTATGTTAGAGGTTTGACAGACTCAGAAATCGAACTAGAAGATGGAACTAAAGTTACTTTCTTAAAAGGTGATGTAAAAATAAAACCAGATCAAGCTATATTGATATATAGATATGTAATTAAATAGTCTAGGGTAAGGGGTCAGG
>CAYYDM010000026.1:0-16961 GCA_964470635.1 uncultured Clostridia bacterium
CCAAGATATAATTAAATATGGTGACTATAAACTGGAAGGCGGGCAACTATGTATGAAGGAATTGTTAGATTCAAACATAAAGGTTACAGCAGTAGCCTGCGAAAATGATCTTATGGCCATAGGTGCGCTAGAAACATTAAGCACTAGAAAAATACCTGTTCCTCAAGGAATATCTATAACTGGATATGATGATATTTTTTTAACTAATGTAACTTGTCCAAAGATAACTACAGTAGCTCAACCTATATATGAAATGGGATTTAACGCAGTAGATTTACTTATGAAGATAATAAACAAAGAAGAAGTAACTAATTATAAAATAATATTAGAACCTAAACTAGTTATAAGAGACTCAGTATATAAAAGAGGTGAGTAAACTGAAAATATTAATTATAGGAAGTATTAATATAGATTATGTATGTACATTAGCTGAACTCCCACAAAAAGGCGAAACTCTTCTTGCCAGTTCTTTTGTAGAGAGTAGTGGAGGGAAGGGGGCTAATCAAGCAGTAGCTGCACAAAGACTTGGTGCAGAAGTTACTATGATAGGAGCGGTTGGAAAGGATGCTGTTGGCAATAAATTAATAGATAATCTACGTAAAGAAGGCATTAATGTGGATAGTATAAAATCAGTAGATGTACCTACTGGTAATGCAATAATTACGGTTGATAAAAATGGTGACAATACTATTGTAGTTTATTCAGGAGCAAACTTTGAGGTTGATGAAGAATTTATTAATAGCTGTGAAACTGTTATAGAAGAAAATGATTTCATTATTCTACAACTTGAAATACCTATGAAAACTGTTTTACATTCTGCAAAGCTAGCAAAAAAATATGGGAAAAAAGTTATTTTGAACCCTGCACCTGCAAAGGAGCTGCCTAAAGAAATATATGAGTATATTGATTATATAACACCTAATGAAACAGAATTAGCTAGAATAACTGGAATTAATGATATTAAAGAAGCTTCAAAGGAATTAATTAATAGAGGAGCTAAGAATGTAGTAGTTACATTAGGAGAAAAGGGTTCTTATTATCTTGGAGAAAGTGAATTAGAAGTGGGCAGTTTTAAAATAGATGCCGTTGATACAACAGCTGCTGGAGATTCTTTCAATGGAGCCTTGGCAGTAGCCATAGGAGAAGGAAAAAGTATAGAAGAAGCACTTAAATATGCAAACGCAGTAGGGGCTTTAACTACAACTAAAATAGGAGCTCAAGTATCACTGCCATATAAAGAAGAAGTTGAAAAATTTTTAAAATAATAAGTTAGCAAACAAAAAAAAATATAAAACCTATAGACGTATGTAAAAAATAAGCAAGTCTATAGGTTTTATTTATATGCAAAATAGCCGCTTTAAAGAGTTTTCTTAAATATAAGCATAGATGTGAAAAAACAAATAGACATAAAAAGTAAAGTAACTGTAGATAAAGTTGTAATAGTAATATCTATTGTAATTTTTGAAGAAAAGGCTACAAAAGTAAATATGCATAAAGCAAAGATAGTAATGATGTAGGATGTAAATCCTGCAATAAATGCGATAGATTTTTCTCTTTCATCAAATTTAGTTTCTGGAACTTTACCCGACTTTAGCTTAGATACAAATGATACAATTAGCATTCCGAAACCTAATAGAAGGGTTGATGTAGCGAACCCTAAGAGAAAGCTAAGATTTGTACCTAAGAGATATCCTAAAGCTAATAGTACAATACTGATAGAAATAACCATTAAAGCCATAGTGAAAAGACTAGCCTTTTTATTAAGAACCTTTAATAACATTATTATTCCCCCATTTCATTAAAATCAAATACTTCTTCAATAGACAGATTAAATGTTCTAGCAATCTTGTAAGCAAGAATAATAGATGGATTATACTTACCCTTTTCCAAAGATATTATTGTCTGCCTTGAAACATCAACTTGCTTTGCAAGGTCATCTTGAGTTAAGTTCATTGTCTCCCTTAACTCTTTGATTCTATTTTTCACCTTACACAATCACCTCCTATGTAAAGTTAACTTTACATACTCAGTATATTCTAGCATCGAAAAAATGTCAAGTAAACTTTACAAAAATATTGCCTATTTTATTATTTATTGAGAGTCAAATAGAAAAATTCGAGGATTAGTATTGTATTTGGAATACATATGAATTATTTTCATTTCTTTCTTTTAAATAAGTTTTAACTTATTAATCACATAAAGGACATAACCTTAGAATATTTATATTTTAGGGAGTGATACAATGAAGAGAATATTTAAACTTGTCATATCAATAGTTCTAATAGTATTTATCTTTTTATGGCCCTTATATGTTTTTATATATAAACCAGCAAAATTAGAAGAATTAAATAACAAAAAAATAGAGGAATGGAAAGGTGTAATTCAGCTTTGGGATTTCCCAAGGGTTGATTCAAAAACAGGAAGTAGATATGGTTGGATACAGGATAAAATCAGAAAATTTGAAAAACAAAATCCAGGGGTATTTATTGAATTGGAGCCATTAGATTGGAAAAAAGGTCCCATTAAGCTTGAAGTAGCACTTAAAACTGGAAATCTCCCCGATATAGCGCCTATAGGAACAGATTATTTATATATGGATGAATCCATATTAGAGCCATTAGATAAATATTTTACTGGAGATGAAATAAAAGAATTCAAATATTTGGCCATGAGTGCAGTTACAAAAGATGAGAAAATGTGGGGAACTCCTTTTATGATGACTACATATTCAATGTTCTTAAATGCGGAAATATTTAAGCAAAAAGGAGTAGAGCTGCCCTTAGATGGAAACTGGACATATGATGAATTTGTTGAGAAAATGAAGACATTGACATGGGATGATGATAATGATGGTAAACTAGATTATTATGGCTTTATTTCACCAATAAAGTCTGATTACTATAACTTATGGGGTATAATATTAAGTGATGGGGCAGAAATAATTGATGACAAAGGAAGATATTC
Source organism: uncultured Clostridia bacterium (assembly GCA_964470635.1). Classification (GTDB taxonomy): domain Bacteria; phylum Bacillota; class Clostridia; order Tissierellales; family Proteiniboraceae; genus Proteiniborus. The sequence continues at coordinate 2,965 of CAYYDM010000026.1, forward strand.
GTTCTATGGGGAAAAAGCTGTAAGTGGACTTCAAAAGGCTGTTGACTTAAGGCAAAAACATAATGTTACTCCTGAAAACTTCGGACTATGTGATGAAAATGAAGCATGGGACTTGTTCTTTAATAAAAAAAAGGTAGCAGCTTATCCTACAGGCTCATGGGCTGCAAAGATTCTTCTAGATAAACACCAATCTGGAGAAGGCTTTGAATATGTAGTTGCAAATTACCCAATAGGGGATAGAAGACTGCCCATATCATTAAATAATAGTGTTAGTGCATATGGTATATTCAAACAGGAAGATGAAGGCAAACTGAATATGTGTATTAAATTTTTAAAATTCATTACTAAAGATGTTTATCAAAAGGAATTAGAAAGATTAGGAGCATTTCCTGTTAAAAGCAATATAGATGATATTTATTTGAATGATGCAAATATGAAAAAAATTGAAGACTGTTTATCTTATACTCATTCCTTACCTAAACACAAGGAATGGAAGGAAATTGATAGAATTTTACAGAATCAAATAAGATTAGCAATTATAGGTGAGAAAACTGCTGAAGAAGCCATTGAGGAAGCTAGAAAACAGGTTATGCAACTAAATAGTGGAGGAAGATAATAGAGTTCCTATAGAAACAATGTTGTGAGTTGTTTATTATCATAAAAAAAGATATACTAAAATATATGATATTGCTGTTATGGGAGTTGATAATGTTGGATAAAAATCATGTTTATAGAATGTTTAAAAGTATTATTGAAAAAGGTACCGTTTTAGTAGATGAGCCTATGAGTAAGCATACTTCCTTTAAAATAGGAGGTCCTGTAGATGTTTTTGTGATTCCAGGTACTATTGATGAATTGGCTCATTCAATTAAACTATGCAAGGATGAAGCTTTAGACTATTTTGTTATGGGAAATGGAAGCAATTTAATTGTTAGAGATAAAGGAATACGTGGTATTGTGATTAAAGTTTCAGAAAGCTTAAATGATATAAGAGTGGAAGGTACAAAGCTAATTGCAGAAGCAGGAGCTTTACTATCAGTAGTGTCTAAAGTAGCACTTAGATACTCCTTAACTGGGTTAGAGTTTGCCAGTGGAATACCAGGCTCTTTAGGTGGCGCAATAGCTATGAATGCTGGAGCATATGGCGGAGAAATGAAGGATGTAGTAACAAAAGTTATATGTTTAGACAAAGATGGCAATTTTATAGAATACAATAATGTTGATATGAATTTTGGATATAGACAGAGTAAAGTACAGCATGAAAATTTAATTGTAATCAAAGTAGAAATGGAGTTAAAAGAGGGTAATTATGAAGATATAAAGACATATATGAGTGAGCTTACAGAGAAAAGAACCTCAAAGCAACCACTTAGCCTTCCAAGTGCAGGAAGTGTATTTAGAAGACCAGAAGGGCATTTTGCAGGAAAATTAATTGAGGATGCAGGTTTGAAAGGACTTAGACATGGAGATGCTCAAGTTTCAGATAAACATAGTGGATTTATTGTAAATGTAGGGAATGCTACAGGTGATGATGTAACAAATTTAATTAAGACAGTTCAGAAAACTGTATCAGATAAATTTGGAGTAAAACTTGAAACAGAGGTTAAAATTATGGGTGAAGAGTAAAGAGAAGAAGGAGGATAACAAATGAAGATAACAGGGGATTACCATACTCATACTATATATAGTCATGGGAAGGGAACTATAAGAGATAATGTGGAAAGTGCCATAAAAAAAGGACTCAAGGAAATAGCCATATGTGACCATGGACCAAAACATGTAGGCTTTGGGGTAAAAAGAAAAAACTTTATAAAAATGAGAAATGAAATAGATGCTTTAAATAAAGAGTATAAAGATATAAATATACTCATGGGTGTTGAAGCAAATATTATAGGCTACGATGGGGAAATAGATGTTGATGATGAAATAATCAATATGTTAGATATACTACTAGTAGGTTTTCATTTTGGTTCTATGCCAAAATCTTTTGGTGATGCATATAAAATGTTTGTGCTCAATTATTTAGGTAAATATTTTAAAAAAGCTGGAGAAAAAGCTAGAATACTAAATACTCAAGCAGTAATAAATGCTATTAACAGATATGATATAGATTTAATAACACACCCTGGAGCTAAGGTAGATATTGATACTAGAGAACTAGCAAAGGCTGCATCTAAAAGAGGAACTGCTTTAGAAATAAATTCAAGTCATGGATTTTTAACAGTTGAATTTATTAAAATTGCGGCAGAAGAGAATGTAAAATTTATGATTAACAGTGATGCCCATACACCAGCGAATGTAGGAAATGTAGAAAAAGGAATAAAAAGAGCATTAGAGGCAAATCTAAGTGCAGATAAAATAATAAACGCCGTTAATTAATAGAAAGAGGTGTTCTAATTGAAATTTATTATCATAACTGGACTTTCTGGAGCAGGAAAAAGTCAAGCTGTTAAGGTGCTAGAGGATATAGGCTATTATTGTATGGACAACCTACCTCCTGCATTACTTCCAGATTTTGCAGATTTATGTCTATATTCAAAGAGAAATATTGATCAGGTAGCTGTTGTTGTTGATATTAGAGGCGGTAAATTTTTTAATGATTTATTTAAAAGCCTTTACGATCTTGAGGAATCAGGATTTGAGTATAAAATATTGTTCTTAGACGCTTCAGATGAAGTATTGATTAAGAGATTTAAAGAACAAAGAAGACCTCACCCTTTAAGTACTGAGGGTAGAATAATTGATGGTATCGAGAGAGAAAGAGAAAAGCTAAAAGAAGTAAAAATGAAATCTAACTATATTATTGACACATCAAATCTAACAACGGCAATGCTAAAAGAAGAAATAAAGGATATATTTTTAGAGGGAAAAGAAACAAAAAATTTAACAGTTTCCATAGTTTCTTTTGGATTTAAAAAAGGAATTCCTCTTGATGCAGATCTAGTATTTGATGTAAGATTTCTACCTAATCCCTATTATATTGCTGAGCTAAAGGACTTTACTGGAAACGATGAAAATGTAAGAGAATATGTTATGAAATGGGAGCAAACAAAAACATTTATTGATAAATTAATTGATATGATTGATTTTTTAATCCCATATTATATTAAAGAAGGTAAGAGCCAGCTTGTCATAGCTATTGGTTGTACAGGTGGAAAGCATCGTTCTGTTACTATAGCTAATGTATTATTTGAGGATTTAAAGCAAAAGGGATATAGAGTTATTATGGGACACAGAGATTGTGAAAAATCATAAAGGGGAAATAATATGAATTTTAATAATATGAGAATAGCAAACAATAGAATGGAAGCCCTTACTGCTGGCCCTAAAATTGTTGTTATAGGTGGTGGGACTGGGCTTTCAGTTTTGCTTAGGGGGCTAAAGGAGTACACTTCCAATATAACAGCTATTGTAACTGTTGCTGATGATGGTGGAGGTTCTGGAGTTCTAAGAGAAGATTTAGGTATGCTGCCACCAGGAGACATTAGAAGCTGTCTATTAGCCCTAGCTAATACTGAACCAGCTATGGAAAAATTGTTACAGTATAGATTTAAGGAAGGAAGACTTAAGGGTCAGAGTTTTGGGAACTTGCTTATAGCAGCTATGAATGAAATACACGGGAATTTTGAGACTGCTATCAAGGAAATGAGCAATGTATTAGCGGTGACTGGGAAAGTTCTTCCTATGACATTAGAAAATGTAAAACTTTATGCTAAGCTAGAGGATGGCAATATTATTGAGGGAGAGTCTAACATACCTGTTAAAAATGGCGAACTAGGAAGTAAAATAGACCGTGTATTTATTAGTCCTGAAAAAGTTAAACCTGTAGATGAAGCTATAGAGGCAATAAAGGAAGCTGATTGTATAGTGTTGGGGCCAGGCAGCTTGTATACCAGTGTAATTCCAAATCTTCTTGTAGAAGACATAGTAAAAGAAATAGACAAATCTTGTGCATTAAAGGTATATATACCAAACGTAATGACTCAGCCAGGTGAAACTGACAGCTATAATTTGTTGGACCATGTTAAAGCTATAATAAAGCATTCTAAGGAAGGAATAATTGATTATGTTATAGCTAATGTAGGAATTATTCCAGAGGAAACATTGGATATATATATAAAGGATGGAGCTAAGGCTGTAATTATTACAGAAGATGAGGAAAACATATTAGCAAAGATGGGTATTAAAGTAGTCAAAAATAATCTTATTGATATTAAAAAGAATTATATTAGGCATAATGCCATCAAACTAAGTGAAATAATAGTAGATTTAGTTCTAAAGGAAAAGAAAAACTGAAGGATTGCCTTCAGTTTTTTATAACTCTCCTCTATACTTTTCCATCAATGCGGAGAAAAGCTCTGCAGAAGTTGGCGGAGTATATGTTATTGCATTAGCTCCTGCCTCTATGGTCCTTAAAATGCTTTCTTCAGTAGGCCCTCCTGTTGCAATAATAGGTATGTCTGGGAAATCTTTTCTAATTGCAGCTACTATTTCAGGTGTTTTACTTGCACCTGATACATTCAAAATACTTGTACCTGCTTTAATTCTCTCTAAAATATCTGTTTTACTAGTAGTTACAGTAACGACTACAGGTATGTCTATAGTATCTACCATTTCTCTTATGACATCATTTGAAGTTGGAGCGTTTACTACCACCCCTATGGCTCCTTGAAACTCAGCATGTAATGCAAGGTTTATTGATCTTTTTCCAGTAGTAATTCCACCACCAACACCACAAAAAACTGGTATATCTGCGGCAGTCATAATAGCTTGTGTTATTACAGGCTGAGGGGTGAATGGATATACAGCCATTACTGCATTGGCATTTATATTTTTTATTATTGCAACATCAGTAGAAAATACTAAAGACCGAATTAACTTTCCGTTTACTCTTATACCAGAGGCTTGCTCAATAACTGCTGGTATATTAATCATATTTCTTTTTAAATAACTTGAGATTGTAGGTATTCTTTTTTCTTCCATTTTCATACCTCCAATAATCGTTTTAATCATTATAACACCAAGTTAAAATTATGCCAACTAAATAATATTGTATTTGTTAGTGAATAAAAGGTAATAAAAGAAATGCATTTTTGTAATTATTATTATATTAAAAAATAGAAACATAGAGGAATTATAGATTATTTATAGAATAAAATTAATATGTAAAAATTTTTGAAGGCTTCAAATTATTTTAGTAGTTTAAACCGATAAAGTAAAGGAGGGCTTTTTGTGAGTGAAATTTATGCAAAGATGGCAGAGCCATACAAGATTAAGATGGTGGAGAACATTAGATTAATACCTAAAGAAGAAAGAATTAAAAAGATTAAGGAAGTAGGTTATAATCAATTTGCATTAAAATCCGAAGATGTATTCATTGATTTGCTTTCAGATAGTGGAACTGGTGCAATGAGTGACAATCAATGGTCTGGATTAATGCTGGGAGATGAAGCATATGCTGGCAGCAGAAATTTCTATAATCTTCAAGATACTGTTCAAGAAATAATCGGTTATAAATATTTTGTACCTACACATCAAGGGAGAGGTGCAGAGAACATACTATTCCCACTGTTAATAAAACCAGGACAGTATGTACTTGGAAATATGCACTTTGACACTACAAAGGCTCATATAGAACTTAAGGGAGGAAGAGCTGAAAATTTTGTAATAAAAGAAGCATATGATACTCAGAAAGAGCATCCATTTAAAGGGAACTTTGACTTAGAAAAACTTGAAGCTTTTATAAAAGAAAAGGGCGTCGAAAACTGTGCCTTTATATTAATCACTGTTACATGTAATAGTGCTGGAGGACAGCCTGTATCTATAGAAAATATTAAAGCAGTTAAAAACATTGCTGACAAATATGGATTAAGAGTGTTTTTTGATGCAGCTAGATTTGCAGAAAATGCCTATTTTATTAAACAAAGAGAAGAAGCTTATAAGGATAAAAGTATTAAGGAAATTATTAAAGAAATGTTCTCTTATGGTGAAGGTCTTACTATGAGTGCCAAGAAAGACGGTATAGTAAATATGGGTGGTATGGTTGCCATTAAGGAAGATGCTAGCCTGTTTGAAGGCGTAAGACAAATGGTAATTCCTATGGAAGGCTTCCCTACTTATGGAGGCTTAACTGGAAGAGATATGGAAGCCTTATCAAGAGGTATCAGAGAGGCAGTAGAAGAACCTTATCTTCAAGCAAGAATAGGGCAGATTGAGTATTTAGCAAAAAGACTTGATGAGGCAGGAATACCTATACAAAAACCTGTAGGAGGTCATGCTGTATTTGTAGATGCTAAAAAACTTCTTCCTCACATACCATATTATCAGTTTCCAGCTCAATCATTATGTGTAGAGCTTTACATTGAAGCAGGAGTTAGAGGAGTTGAGGTTGGTTCGTTTTTATTGGGAAGAGATCCTGATACAGGAGAACAACTAGAATCTCCACTGGAACTATTAAGACTTACTATACCTAGAAGAGTATATACTAATAATCATATGGATGTTATAGCAGAAGCCCTAATTAACATATCAAAGAGAAAAGATGAGCTTAAGGGCTATGAATTCACATATGAGCCAAAGGTACTAAGACATTTCATAGCAAAGCTTAAGCCTGTTGAATAATACTTAGAAATTAAAAGCTGGTTCCGACACCAGCATTGTCATCCGAGTATTAGCGAAGGACCTATAGATTCTTTGCCAACCTGAATATCTGTTCGTTAGGACATTAGTTAGGAGTGCCTTCAGGCCAACCTATACTAATGTCTTTTATATTTTTCTTCTAATAAACTAGAAATTAAAGCACCTGCACTTTTTTTATCCAATAAGGCTACATCAATTTCCTTATTTAAGTCATCAGATAATTTTTTTATAGCTTCTAATTGCCTTTTAGTAGGAGGCTCATTAAAAAAATCATTAGAACTAAAAGTAGGACCTACAAAAGGATTATCTATACTTTCATCTTCAGCTTCAAGATTTATTTCTTCAATTGCTGTCATACCTACATTAGTAAGATCTCTTAGGGCCCTTGCTTTTGCACGAGTAGATGCCATTCTAATTATGTGGGGTTGAATCTTCGAATTAACTGAGGTTGGACTTGCATCTCCATAATCAATAAAAGTCCCCTTGTCAGTAACTGCTATAGCTTTACAGATAGCAGTCATGTTATTTTCTTTTGTTGGCACTTGTACAAGCTCAACATTAATAGACTTCAAATTTTTTTGATGTGCCAAATCTAAAAGCCCTTCATAAGTTACAAAAGATTTCCCCTGTAGATTTATAATGAATTTTTCATTAATAGACATAAAATCACCTTTTTATTTTATTTTGCTACACTATGAGGTAATTAAACATGAAACTAAAGTAAAGAAATACAGGATATAGCAAAAAAATAAAAAGTGCAAAAACATCTGCACTTTTTTATTTTAAAGCTTAATTTTATTAATCATTTTTATTTTTCTCAATATATATATCTAAAGCTTTCAGACCCTTTTGGCCCAGCATAATGAACAAAACCAGACAATATATTGAAATAGCCCAAATTCCTAAAACTATTAATAAATTGAAGGTTCCAAACAACGCCATAGTTATCCCCCTATTTTTTTATTCAGCCAACAAATAATTAATTGCCAGCTTAACCGTATTTTCTATAGCTTCCTTATGAGTCCTTTCATGAGAGTGGGATGCATCTACACCAGGACCTATGAGACCGTGTTTAAATTCCCAACCTGCCCTTAATGCAGCACTTGCATCTGAACCGTAGTATGGATAAATGTCTATCTTGTAGTTAATATTATTGTTTTTTGCAATTTCAACTAATTTGTTCTTTAACTCTAAATCATAGGGGCCACTTGAATCTTTTGCACATATAGTAACACTAAATTCATCAGAAGTCTGTCCATCACCGGGAGCAGCCATGTCAATGGCGATGAATTCAGCTGTTTTTTCTGGTATAGAAGCTGAGGCACCATGACCTACTTCTTCATAATTGCTTATAAAGAAATTAGTTGTATATTTTGGTGTTAAGTTATTATCTTTTAAATATTTAGCTACTGCTAAAATTGCTGCTACACCTGCTTTATCATCTAAATGTCTTGATTTAATAAATCCACTTTCAGTTATAGTAGTTCTTGGATCAAGGAAAACAAAATCTCCAACAGAAATGCCTAATTTTTCAACATCTTCTGCTGATTTGACATTTTCATCAAGTCTAATTTCTATACTGTTTTCATTTCTTTCAGTTTTACTTGTTTCACCACCATGTACATGAGTAGATGCCTTAGTTGTTATGATAGTTCCAGAGTACTTTTTACCATTAAGAGCCTCGACTACACAATATTCACCTTCAATAGTATTCCAAGAATAACCGCCAATTTGTGTGATTTTAAGTCTTCCGTTTCCCTTAATCTCTTTTACCATTGCTCCCAGAGTATCAACATGTCCAGAAAGTGTTCTATGTACATCATCATTTTCTCCTTTTATTGTAGCCACTAAAGCACCTTTTTTTGTCCTATAAGTATTGATGTTAAGCCCTTTAAATTCTTTCTCAACTAAATTCATTACCGTCCTTGTATTTCCAGTGGGGCTTGGAGTTTCTAAGATTTGAACTAGTCTGTCCATAACGTACATCATGTCAATATTCATAAAACAAACCTCCCTTGTAGTATTTTATGTAATCTAATACCATTTTATATTATATGAATAGAATAGTAAATAAAACAACAATTAAATAGGTGCTTGAGTAGTTGAAAGATTTACACTAATGTGATAATTTAATTGTATATACTTTTTATTGATATGATTGGGATATTTGTACATAGGGGTGTTTCAACATGAGAAATGAAGTTAGTGCAGGAGGGGTCGTAGTATTTGGTAATGCTATACTATTATTAAGAAAATACAATGGAGATTGGGTTTTACCTAAGGGAAAAGTGGAGTATAATGAAGATATAGCTGAAACTGCTATTAGAGAAGTTTTAGAAGAAGGAGGGGTAAAAGCCAATATTGTTAAATATCTAGGAAAAATTCATTACACTTTTAGGAATACTAGAGATGAAGATGAAATCGTTAACAAAACAGTTCATTGGTTTCTAATGGAAGCAAGGAGTATGGAATGTATTCCACAGAGACAAGAAGGCTTTGTGGATGCTTTGTTTGTACACATTAATAGAGCAGGTCAGATAGCAAAATACGAAGATGAAAAGAAAATAATAATGAAAGCTATACAGAATTTGTAATTTTATATTTCTTTATGGTAGGTGTGGCATATGTCATTTTCATTAAAGACTAAAAATGAATTATCTAGGATACAAACAGAGGAAAGCTGCTGTTTATTAGCAGAATTAGCTGCACTTATTCGCATGAGCGGATCTATTCAAGTTAGTGGACTAGGTCGGGTAAACTTAAAATTTACAACTGAAAACGCTGCCATAGCTAGAAGAATATTTACGTTACTTAAATCATTATATAACGTAAATACTGAAGTAATGGTTAGAAAAAATAAGCAACTTAAGAAGAATAATAACTACTTAATGATAGTGAGTAATTCTAGTGATGCTGAAAAAATTCTTGTGGGTACTGGGATATTAAAAAGGGATAACAAACAGCATTATATCATAAACTATGGTATAAATGAAAATTTAATTGCTAATAGATGCTGCAAAAGAGCTTATATAAGGGGTGCATTTTTGGGAGGAGGATCAATTAGTAATCCTGAAAAAACCTACCATCTTGAATTTGTTACCCATAACCAACAGCATAGTTTAGATTTATCACAATTAATAAATTCTTTTGGGCTTAATTCAAAAATAGTATTGCGTAAAGAAAGTTATGTGGTGTATCTTAAAGAAGGAGAACAAATAGTTGATTTATTAAACATCATGGGAGCACACTCTGCACTGCTAAAACTTGAGGATATAAGAATACTTAAAGAAGTGAGAAATAATGTAAATAGGATAGTTAATTGTGAAACTGCTAACTTAGAAAAAACTATTAATGCTTCATTAAGGCAGATACACAATATAGAGTATATAGATAGTGTAATTGGAATAGATAATTTGCCAGAGAACCTAGTGGATATTGCGAGACTGAGGCTTTTACATAGAGATGCAAGTTTAAAAGAACTTGGGATGATGCTTAACCCTACTATTGGAAAATCTGGAGTTAATCATAGGCTAAGAAAATTAGAGGAAATTGCCGATCAGCTAAAAGAGAGGAGGAAATAATATGATCACAAAAGTTGCAGTAATAAAAAATAGTATTGGACTTCATGCAAGACCTGCAGCACTATTTGTAAGAACTTGTAGTAAATATAGATGTGATATATTTGTAGAAAAAGATGGGAAAAAGGTTAATGCTAAGAGCATTATGGGTATAATGTCCTTAGGTGTATATCCTGATGAAGAAATAAAGATAATAGTAGATGGAATTGACGAAGAAGCTGCAATGAAAGATATTATGGATTTAATTGAGAATAGATTAGAAAAACAATAATACATTTAATTCGACAGGTATATAGCAAAAAAGTATTGATTTTCCATAGGGCATTATTCCTAATTTAACGAATATTACTGTAGAAAGTCGATTTATTGTGCAAACTAGTATATAATGTTTAAATATAGAACTATTTGAGTTTTTATTATAGAGGGGACAAACTATGATACTAATTTCGTTAGATTTGATTAAAGAAGGAATGGTAAATGCAAGGCCTATATTTACAAACAATGGTCTAATGCTACTTGATGAAGATATTGTAATCAAGGAAACATATTTAGATCGGCTTAAAGAATTTGGTATATCAAGTATATATATTAGAGATGATTTAGGTGATGAAAACTTAATTCATGATATTGTAAGGGAAGAGCTAAGGAAAGATGCATTTTTGGCTACAGAGAAAATTATGAATAACATCTGTTATTTTGATGAAACAGAACTTGAAGGGGTAAAGAACATTATCAATAGTATCGTAGAAGATTTATTGACAACTAAAGATATACTAGTAAACCTTTCTGAAATAAGAATAATTGATGACTATACCTTCGGGCATTGCGTAAACGTATCTATACTGTCACTCGTTACGGCTATAAATTTAGGATATGAAAAAGAGAAACTTATTGATCTAGGTGTGGGAGCAATACTTCACGACATAGGTAAAACAAAAATTGAACTGGAAATACTTAATAAGCCCTGTGGCCTTACTATGAACGAATATGATAGAATAAAAAAACATACTACATTTGGCTATGCAATATTGAATAATTTTGAAAATGTTAGCTATGACTCTAAGATAATAGCACTGTCACATCATGAAAGATATGATGGCTATGGATATCCTTATAATGTAAAAGGTGAAGATATTCATGAATTAGCCAGAATAGTTTCAGTTGCAGATGTATATGATGCATTAACTAATGACAGGGTATACAGACAAAAAATAAGTATAGACGAAGCCATAGATTATATTACATCCATGTCAGGGAGTCAATTTGACGGTAAAATAGTTGATAAATTTGTAGAAAATATAGCTAGATATCCAGTGGGTAAGGGAATAATTCTAAACACAGGATTTAAAGGATACGTTGTTTCCAATAAGAAGAATTACATATCTAGACCTTTAGTGAGAATATTATATAATAATTTAGGAGAGAGAGTAAAAGTTCCCTTTATATTAGATTTATCTGAGACAGATGATTCAATTAGAATTGTGAAGACTACAGATGATATAGAATTATTTTAAATACTAAAATTGTAACCATATATTTGTTTTGGTATAATGAAGATAGTGAAACTCACTATCTTTTTTTATTCATATCCTGTAAATGCTCGCTTAATATTTCTTTTATATCCAAAGGAGAAGTGGAAACATGAGTAATAAAGTCGAAAAAAAATTTGTGCATCTTCATGTCCATACGCAATACAGTTTGTTAGATGGAGCAGCTAGAGTTAACAAGCTTATTGATAGAGCTATAGAGCTTGGAATGGATAGCATAGCCATAACAGACCATGGGGTAATGTATGGAATAGTAGATTTTTATAAAACTGCTGTTAAAAAGGGAATAAAGCCTATATTAGGATGTGAAGTATATATATCAAGAGGTAAATATACTGAAAAGGATCCAAGCAGGGATAAAAATCAGTATCATCTTGTGCTTATTGCAGAAAACAAAGAAGGATACTCGAATTTAATGAAGATAGTATCAGAAGGTTTTATTAACGGATTTTATTACAAGCCTAGAGTAGATTATTCTGTACTTCAGAAGTATAGCAAAGGAATAATTGCTTTAAGTTCATGTCTTGCAGGAGAAGTGCAACAATACATTAACGACAACAATTATGAAAAAGCAAAACAAACTGCTTTAAAATATAATGATATTTTCGGAAAAGACAATTTTTTCTTAGAGCTTCAGGATCATGGCATCAGAGAGCAGAAGCTAATTAATCAACAACTTTTAAAACTTAGTAGAGAAACTAATATACCTTTAGTAGCTACCAATGATGTTCACTATATAACTAAGGAAGATTCAAAGTTTCACGATGTTCTTTTATGCATACAAACAGGAAAGACATTAGACGATGAAGATAGGATGAAATTTCCTTCTTCTGAATTTTATCTAAAATCCTACGAAGAAATGAATGCTTTATTTAACGGCTTTGATGGTGCTATATCAAATACCGTCAAGATAGCAGAGAGATGTAATGTAGAATTAGATTTTAATACTCTTCACTTACCAGGCTTCAGTGCACCTGAGGGATTTACAAATCCTGAATATCTCAGGAAGCTTTGCTATGAAGGATTAAAAGCAAGGTATGAAAATATAAATCAAGAGCTAATGGATAGACTAGAATATGAAATAAAGACTATTGAAAATATGGGGTATGTAGATTATTTCCTTATTGTTTGGGATTTTATTAAATATGCAAAAGACAATGGAATAATGGTAGGACCAGGTCGTGGCTCTGCGGCAGGAAGTTTAGTATCTTATACCTTAGGAATAATAGATATTGATCCAATAAAGTACGGTCTACTATTTGAAAGATTTTTAAATCCTGAGAGAATATCTATGCCGGATATAGATATTGATTTTTGCTATGAAAGAAGAGAAGAAGTAATAGATTATGTTGTATCTAAATATGGTTATGATAAAGTAGCTCAGATAGCAACATTTGGTACAATGGCAGCTAGAGCAGCTATAAGGGATGTGGGAAGAGCAATAAACATGCCATATGGTGAAGTAGACTTTATTGCAAAACAGATACCTATGGCTATTGGAATGACCATAGATAAGGCATTGGAAATAAATAAAAAATTATATGAATTATATGAAGATGATGATACAGTAAGAGAACTAATAGACTTAGCTAAGGCAGTAGAAGGATTGCCAAGGCATACTTCAACACATGCTGCAGGAGTAGTTATATCAAAGCTTCCTATTACTGAGTATGTTCCTTTAGCAAAGAATAATGAAAGTATTATTACACAGTTTACAATGACTGAGCTTGAGGAATTAGGATTACTTAAAATGGACTTTCTAGGTCTTAGAACTCTTACTGTTATTCGAGATGCAGTAAAGCTTATTGAAGATAATCATGGAATTAAAATAGACTTCTCAAATTCAAACTATGATGATCCTAATATATATAAGATGTTTAGCAAGGGTGAAGCCCTAGGCATTTTTCAGTTTGAAAGCTCTGGAATGAGACAATTTTTGAAGGAGCTTAAACCTACTGGTTTTGAAAATATTGTAGCTGCTAACTCCCTATATAGACCTGGACCTATGAATCAAATACCTAGATATATCGAAAATAAAAACAATCCAGATGCTATTAAATATTTACATCCTAAGCTAGAGCCTATACTTGACGTTACTTATGGCTGCATGGTATACCAAGAGCAGGTAATGCAGATCGTAAGAGATATAGGTGGCTTTTCTATGGGAAGATCTGACTTAGTAAGAAGAGCTATGGGAAAGAAAAAGATGGATGTAATGGAGCAGGAAAGAAAG
>CAYYDM010000026.1:16971-21186 GCA_964470635.1 uncultured Clostridia bacterium
TTATATACGGAAAGACAAACGAAAAAGGTGAAATAGAGATACCTGGCGCCATAAGAAATGGTATAGATGAAGGGACTGCAAATAAAATATATGATGAAATGATAGACTTTGCAAACTACGCTTTTAACAAATCACATTCTGCTGCATATGCAGTAGTAGCTTATGAAACAGCTTGGCTTAAGTATTATTATCCTGTTGAATTCATGGCTGCTTTAATAACTAGCATAATGGGAAATACCAATTCTGTTTCATTATATATTCAAGAATGTAAACGACTTGGGATAAAAATACTTCCACCTGATATCAATGAGAGCTATTCAAAATTTACAGTTAAGGATGGAGCAATTAGATTTGGTCTCGCGGCAATAAAAAATGTTGGCTCTGCTGCAATAGATTCTATAGTAGATACAAGAAGAAAAGGCGGAAAATTCCTTAGCTTTGTTGACTTTTGCCAGAGTGTAGATTTAAATGTTATTAACAAAAGAATGATAGAAAGCATGATTAAATGTGGTACTTTTGATTCATTAGGAGCAAATAGAGCACAGCTTCTAGCCATATATGAAAGAATATTGGAAGGTATGAACCAGGACAGAAAAAGGAATGTAGAAGGACAATTTTCATTGTTCGAAGTATTGAGCCCTGAAAATAATCCTGATTTAAATTTAGACATATTACCTAATATTAAAGAGTTTCCAGAAAGAACTTTGTTATCTATGGAGAAGGAAATGATAGGTGTATATATTAGTGGGCACCCGCTTTCATCCTTTGATGAAGAGCTTAAAAGCCTTTCAAACGTGACCACAGTAGATATAAATGAAGCATTAGAAAATATAGGAGTAAATACAACTTCTATTAGCGATGGAAACAAGGTTACTATTGGGGGCATAATAGTTAAAAAACAGAATAAGATTACTAAAAATAACAATATGATGGCATTTGCAACTCTTGAAGATTTATATGGCACAGTAGAACTTATTATATTTCCTGCTACTTTTGAAAAGTACAATAAATTTATATATGAAGACAGCATTGTAACAGTTGAAGGAAGGCTTAGTATAAATGAAGAAGAAGAGCCAAAGATAATAGTAGAAACTCTTAAGCCCCTTACTAAAACTAAAAAGGAAAAACTATATATAAAAATGCCAAGTTCAAAGCCTTTTGATTTTCTTGAAGAAATAAAAAAAGTATTATCTCAACATAGTGGGACAGTACCTGTATATGTCTATCTTGAAAAAAGTAAAAGTACTATTATGGCAGACAGAGATTATTGGGTAAATGCTGACAATGACGAGCTTTTTAGGAAATTAGAAAATATGTTAGGAAAAGATTGTGTAAAAGTTTGTTAATAGGTATATTATATTAAAATCTTTAGTGGAATATTTTTATTTTATGGTATAATATGCTTAGAGTATCCATCCATAACATTATTCATAGAAAATAAATCATAGAAATAGAAGCTTTGGAGGTCAAAAATGTGGACTGCAATATATATGGCTGAAGGTGCGAAAGCAGCTAAGGAATTAGAGGAAAAATTAAAAGCCGAAGGTTTTCTAATTAAAGTTAAACCTTTCTCTAAAGAAGGGGATAATATACTTTATAAAATATTAGTTCCAGAGTTTGAAGCAGATGATGCTCAGACTGTTTTAATAGATTTAGGATATTAATTATGACTTTAAAATACTATTAAATATGTTTTTATATAAATTCTAATCATACCGGGACACTATAGGACCATGATGGTTTAGAAAAGGAGGCAAAAAAATGAAAACAATAGGGGTATTGACAAGTGGAGGAGATGCACCTGGAATGAATGCTGCCATAAGAGCTGTTGTTAGAACTGGAATTTATAACAACATGAGGATTATGGGAATTAAACAAGGATATAATGGTTTAATAGATGGAAATATCTATGAAATGAACCTATCTTCAGTTGCAGATATTATTCACAGAGGAGGTACTATGCTTAGGACTGCAAGGTGTGATGAATTCGCAACTGACGCTGGAAGAGAAAAAGCTATGACTGTTCTAAAAGTATTTCATATAGATGGACTAGTAGTCATAGGAGGAGATGGATCCTTAAGAGGGGCTAGAGAACTTAGTAAACTAGGATTCCCTACTATAGGTATTCCAGGGACTATAGATAATGACTTGGGATATACAGATTTCACTATAGGTTTTGATACAGCCGTTAACACAGTAATAGATGCAATAAGTAAGATAAGAGATACATCAACTTCACATGGTAGGGCTAATATAGTTGAAGTAATGGGGAGACACTGTGGAGATATAGCATTGTATGCAGGTTTAGCTGGAGGTGCTGAGAGTATAATAGTACCGGAAGAAGGCTCTAATGTAGAAGAAGTTTGTAGAAGGCTTATTCAAGGAAAAAATAGAGGGAAGTTGCATAGCATAATTTTACTTGCAGAGGGTGTAGGTAATGCCTATGAACTTAGGGATGAAATACAAAAATATACTGGTATAGAAACTAGAGTTACTATACTTGGACACCTTCAAAGAGGAGGAAGTCCTACGGCATCTGATAGGATAATAGCAAGTAAAATGGGGGCAAAGGCAGTTCAGCTACTTATGGAAGGTAAATCTGCAAGAGCTTTAGGAGTTAAAGGCAATCAAGTATTTGATATTGACATAGAAGAAGCTTTATCAACTAATAGAGAATTTGATACAGAGACTTATGAACTGACAAAAATTCTATCTATATAGGAGTGAATGAAACATGAAAAAAACAAAAATTGTATGTACAATAGGACCAGCTTCTGAAAATGAACAAGTTTTTGAAAAATTAGTATTAAACGGACTTAATGTTGCTAGATTAAACTTTTCCCATGGTACACACGAAGAACACAAGAAACGAATCGATGTTATAAAAGAAGTAAGGGGAAAACTAGATATCCCCGTGGCTATTATGTTAGACACAAAAGGCCCTGAAATAAGGACAGGTGATTTCGAGGATGGCATAGCGGAACTTGTTGAAGGCCAAGAATTCACTATTACTACTAGAGATATTATCGGCAATAGTAGTATCTGCAATATAACATATAACGGGTTGCCTAAAGATGTTAAAGTTGAAGACAGTATATTAATAGATGATGGACTTATTGAGCTTAAGGTAGTAGAAATACCTAATGATACTGATATAAAGTGTAAAGTTATAAATCCAGGACCTGTAAAAAATCATAAAGGAGTAAATGTACCTGGAATTAAAATAAATCTACCTGCCATAACACAAAAAGATATAGAAGACATATTATTTGGAATAGAAAATGAAATTGATTTTATTGCTGCTTCTTTTATAAGAAAGGCATCAGATGTTATAGAAATAAGAAGGATTTTAGAAGAACATAGAGCTAATAATATTCAGATTATATCTAAAATAGAGAATCAAGAGGGCGTAGACAATATTGACGAAATCATACAGGTTTCCGATGGAATAATGGTTGCTAGAGGAGACCTTGGAGTGGAAATACCTACTGAGGAAATACCACTTGTTCAAAAAGCTATTATTAAGAAATGTAATGAAGCAGGAAAGCCTGTTATTACAGCTACTCAGATGCTTGATTCCATGATGAGAAATCCAAGACCTACAAGGGCAGAAGTTACTGACGTAGCAAATGCAATATTTGATGGTACAGATGCTATAATGCTTTCAGGTGAAACAGCAGCTGGGAAATATCCATTAGAGGCTGTTAAGACCATGGCAAACATAGCCCTTAGAACAGAACATTCACTTGATTACAAGGAAATGTTACGTTCCAAATCCATTGGAAAAAATATAACGGTGACTAATGCAATTAGCCATGCCACTTGTTCAACTGCAGATGACTTGGGTGCAGCTGCTATTGTGACAGCCACATCATCAGGATATACTGCCAAAGCAGTTTCAAAATTCAGACCTTCTGCTCCTATTGTTGCAGTGACTCCTAGGCGAGATGTTATGAGAAAGCTCATGCTCGTATGGGGGGTGTACCCAGTACTAACTCATGGAGCCGACACAACAGATGAGGTTATTGAATCATCAGTAGAAAGCGCAATTGAGAAGAATTATATTAAACAAGGTGATTTAATTGTAATAACTGCTGGAATACCAGTAGGCGTAGCTGGTAGTACTAACTTACTTAAGGTTCATATAGTAGGAGAGGTATTAATAAAGGGAATAGGAATAGGCAACAGTTCTGCACAAGGAAAAGTATGTATAGC
>CAYYDM010000026.1:21196-30783 GCA_964470635.1 uncultured Clostridia bacterium
AAAAACATTGGAGACCTAGGAGATAAATTTGAGGAAGGAAATATACTTGTTGCTATAGATACAGATAGAGATATGGTTCCTTATATGGAAAAGGCAAGTGCCATAATAACAGAGCAGGGAGGCCTAACTTCCCACGCAGCAATAGTAGGTTTAAATATTGGGAAACCAGTAATTGTAGGAGCTAATAATGCAACAAAGATACTTAAAGACGGAGAAACTGTGACCGTAGATAGTATAAGAGGATTAGTATATAGAGGAGAGACAACAGTACTATAGTTTTTAATTTGGGCAGTAGATATTACTGCCTTTTATTTTTTTTCATGTATTGATATAATTAATGTAAAGCATTAAAACAGGTTTTGGAGGAATAATAATATGATAAGTGAAACAATTATAAGAACAAGGTATGCTGAAACTGATCAGATGGGGATAATATATCATGCTAACTATTTTGTATGGTTTGAAATAGGTAGGACTGAATTTTTTAGACAGCTTAATATGGACTATAGAGAATTAGAAGAGAATAATATTCTTCTTCCAGTAATAGATGTAGGATGCAGGTACATACAATCTGCAAAATATGACGACGAAATAATAATAAGAACTAAACTCTCTAGCTTGAAAGGAGTTAAGCTTATGTTTAGTTACGAAATAATAAGAAAAAAAGATAATGTGTTATTAGCTGAAGGATATACAAAACATGCTTTTGTAACTAAAGAACTTAAGCCTGTGAATTTTAAAAAGAAATTGCCTCACGTATGGGAAATGTTAAATCAAAGTATTGAAGGTGGAGAATAAAGTGCTACTAAAGATATTTCTTTTGTTCGTTATAGTTCCAATAGTTGAAGTTTTTATACTTTTCAAAATAGCAGAAGCCACTACTGCGTGGACAGCAATAATCTTGGTTATAGCAACTGGCTTAGTAGGTGCTTATTTTGCAAAAAAAGAAGGGGTAGCTATTTTAACAAGCATAAAAAGAGAACTAAGAGATGGCAGAGTTCCAGGAAACCAGCTACTTAATGGTCTATGTGTGCTAATTGGGGGAATTCTTTTAATAACACCTGGATTACTTACAGATATAACAGGCCTTACACTGGTTTTACCTGCTACAAGACAGTTTTATATAAAGCTCATAAAAAAATGGCTAGCTAATTTGATTCAAATGGGAAGTATAAATATTTTTTTTAGAAGATAAGGGGGAAAAGCTATGGAAAAAAGATTTTTAGGAAAAACAGAATTAGAGGTATCCGTTATTGGATTTGGTGGAATTCCAATACAAAGAGTAGATATGGAAAAAGCCATAGAATTAATAAAAGAGCTAAATAAACAAGGGATAAACTTTATTGATACAGCTAGAGGATACACCATAAGTGAAGAATTGATAGGATATGGATTGGAAAAGGTTGGAAGAGATAAATTTATTCTTGCAACTAAATCTATGGTTAGGGACTACCAGGGAATGAAAATTGATATTGAGACAAGCCTTAAAAATTTAAGAACTGACCATATAGAACTTTATCAATTACATAATGTAAGAACAGAAGAAGAATATAATAAAATCATTAGCGAAGATGGAGCATTGAAGGCACTTAAAGAGGCCAAAAAAGAAGGAAAAATAAAGTATATTGGCATAACTAGTCATGATTTAAACACTTTAGAACAAGGAATAGAATCTGGCTACTTTGATACTATTCAGTTTCCTTATAATCCAGTAGAGAGACAAGCTGAAGAATTGTTTAAAAGAGCTAACAGCCTAGGCATTGGGGTAATAGTAATGAAGCCTATAGCTGGAGGAGCCATATCTAATGCAGAGCTATCACTACGATTTATACTGGAAAACCCAAATGTATCAATTGCCATACCAGGTATGGATACTATAGAACAGATTGAGAAAAATGCTAGAGTTGGAAATGCGTATAAAAAACTTAATGATACTGAAAAAGAGATTATTCTTGCTGAGGCTAAAGAACTTGGAACAGAGTTCTGTAGAAGATGTGGATATTGTGCACCATGTCCACAAGGAATAGATATACCTACTCAATTTTTGCTAGAGGGTTATTATTCTAGATACAATCTAAGGGATTGGTCAAAAGAAAGATATGTGTCTATTAGTTATAAAGCAAGTGATTGTATAGAATGTGGACAATGTGAGACTAGATGTCCTTATGATCTACCTATTAGGAAGATGCTAAAGAAAGTCGCAAATATTTTAGGATAACTATGTATAGACTAGAATAAAACGGTTAATAATAATTATTATGTAATGAAATAATATGGGTATACTGGTTCTAGTTTTTGCACACCAAATGGTGTGCTATTTTTTTATTAAATTTAATGTTTAAGAATGGAAATAAGGATGACTTCATAAAAGAAACAATATGTATGATATAATTATAAATAGGACCAAATGCTTTTATGAACTTATGATAAAATAATTTAGGAGGATTACAATGGAATTAAGGGAGAAAGATGAATTTATAAAAGAAATACTTAATGAAATTGAAGATAAGAGACAGGAGTTAATAGAAACAACTAAATACATATGGAATAATCCGGAAATAGGATATCAAGAGTTTAAAGCGAAAGAAACCCTAATAAATTTACTAGAAAAAGAAGGATTTGAAATACAAAGAGATGTAGGAATGGTAGCCACTGCATTTATTGCAGTTAAAAAAGGAAAAGGAGAAGGCCCTAGAGTAGCTATAATGTCAGAGTACGATGCACTACCTGAAATTGGACATGCCTGCGGTCACAATCTATTTTCAGTAGCTTCAATTGGAGCAGCTTTGGGAATAGCAAAGGTAATTGATAGAATAGACGGAAGTGTAGTAGTAATAGGAACTCCAGCAGAAGAAGGTACAGTACCAAATGCAGGGGGAAAAGTTGTGCTGATTGAGGAAGGAGTATTTGACAATATAGATGCTGCAATGATTTGTCATGCAGAGGGAAGGACAATAGTTGAAAGGTTATTAGTTGCTTCAGCTACAATAGAAGTAGTATTTACAGGGAAACCAGCTCATGCAGGAGGTTCTCCTCATGAAGGAATCAATGCATTAACTGCTGGATTATTAGCTATAAATAATATAAATGCTATTCGCCAACAATTCTTACCAAGGGTAATTGTTAACCCAATTATATGTGAAGGTGGAATTACAGCAAATACTATTCCAGATAAATGTGTAATGAAGCTAAGTATAAGAGCAGATAAAAGAAAAGTATTATTGGATGTAATGAAAAAAGTAGAGAACTGTATAAAAGCAGGGGCAATGGTTACAGGTTGTAAGTATGAAATAAACATGGAAAAAAAGATATACGAAGACTTAATTCCTAACCATGAGTTATCTCTATCTTTTATTAAGGCACTTGATAAATTAGGTGTTCAATATATGGAAAGAGAAGAAGCAAACTATGCATGGGATGCTGGTAATGTAAGCTATGTATGTCCTACTATTGCTCCTTATATTAAAATTGGTAGCGAAAGACTAGTAGGTCATACAGAAGATTTTAAAAAGGCAAGCAATTCAGAAGAGGGATTTGAAGGAATGATTATAGGAGCTAAAGCCATGGCACTTACTACTCTTGACTATTTGACTTCACCAGATTTAAGAAAGAGAGTAAAGGAAGAATTTCAGAAGAAAATATCTTATGAAAATTAGATATAAATCAATAAAATATAGACAGCAGTCTAGTATAGGTCTGCTGTCTATATCTACATAATTTACATAATTAACTCTCTGGATTTAAGAATAATGGTCTCGCTACTTCACTGGAAAGATTAACATTTGCGAAACTGTTAACTGCTTCTCCATCTACTAGAATCTTTACTTTATTAACTTCCTTCAAACTTGTAAAAGAAAACAGAATAGAGTCAAGCATCATTCTATTTAAATTATCGTCATTATTATATGCATTTAAGAAGTTTGAATTAAAGTTAACTACTAAAATATCATTTTCCAATCTTGTGCTTAAAAGCTTAACATCTGATGGAATTGTAGAAGATAGATAGTCATATCTACTATTTTGTAAAGAATTAAATATCAGAGCTGTTTTTTCATCTATTTTCATATCATCAGTAATATTTTCAACATCACATTCAACTAAGAAATATCTACTAGAAGAATCATATGCAAGAAAAGCCTTATTTTCATTGCTAATAGTAAAAGTTTTGGAAATATCCTTATTGTTAAAGAAGGTATTAGCCTTATTATAGTCTACTAAAAATCTGACATTATCAACTCCTGGGTAATTGACAAGAGATTTAATAAAGCTATTCATAGCAGCTTCACTTCTCTCACTTTCCTCAGTATATAGTCCTACCTTTGATGGCAAGTCAACATATGCTGTAGTACCTTTCAAGGATACATAATTATAGTTTCCTATAATTGGATTCATATTAAGTCCTAGCTCAAAGGCAGGACCTTTCTTGAGTTCATCAATTAATGCAGTTAGTGGTTTCTTAGTGTTATCAATAAAACGTGTAATTCCTATTAATTGTTCAACAGTATTTCTAGTATCTAAAAAGTACAAGTTTAATGCTAATTTACCTTCAGGAATAGTATTTATAGCAGGTATATAAGGAACGTCACTTAAATATTTCACGTTTAATACTAAAGGTTCTACATTAAATAAATCATTAATAATATTTGGCATGATTTCGATTTTGTATTCTCCATTAGGGAGCTCAAGGCTCTTTTTAGAGATATTAACACTTACACTATAAGGAGTATCTTTGGTAAATTCCACTTGAGTTGGGCTATCATTATTAATGCTGTGAACTTTATAAATTTCTCCATCTTTAAATATTGTTGCAGTAAATTGGTTTTCTTCATCAAAATTTAAGAGTATATTTTTGTCAGCCCTATATTTAATATAAATATTGTCGGGATTCAATAACCATTCATCAGCTTCACTGGAGGCTACTAATGTCACAACACCACTATCATTATGCCTTACGATGCTCTGGTCCAATATAGGGCTATAAAACACCGAAATACCAGATGCACCAATGCATATAAGCAATACAATCAGCAGATTACCAATAGATTTAAACATAAATCCTCCTCCTTATCTACTTGTCCTATGTCTATAATATCATATTATACTAAAAATAGGTAAAAATAAACACAGAAAATACGCCAAATAGTTGCAAAGTTAGATTTTATTGAGGAAGTTTATTCTTAAGAGCATTTTTCTTTAAAATAATATCTGAAATATGCAATTGTTTCTGCAATGCTTTAACTTCATCCATATAAGCATCAGGTTCTAAAAGCTTTCCTGTTTCAATATCATAAGCTGTGCTATTGTTACTTATATAAATATATTTATCAGTTATAACAGAGCTATTTCTTAAAACTGCATAACCATCATTAGTATTTAAAAGATCTTTACCTAATGCATAAGGAACTTCAAAATCCATCAGATTAGCTATAGTAGGCAATATATCAACTTCTCCTCCAGTAGTATTGATAACTTTTCCTTTAGGCAATCCAGGATAATGTATAATCAAAGGAACTTTTTGTAGCTTTAACCATTCAAAATCACTAAGCTCTTTGCCTACATATTTCATTAGCTGGTCAGCATTATCTTTAGGAACTGCACTGTGGTCTCCGTATATTACCAAAAGTGTATTATCATATAGTCCTCTGTCTTTTAGGTCTTGTATAAGACTTCCTAAAGCCTTATCTGCATAATTAATAGATTTTAAATAATAGCCTAAAAAAGTACCTTCATATTCCCCAACGTTAAAATCATAGTTTTCAAAATAAGGATACTTAAATGGAAAATGACTTGATAATGATATCATAAATCCATAAAAGGGATTGTTAGTATCAATCTTGTCCAAAGATTGTCTATAAAAAGAAGTATCACCTAAACCCCAACCAACATATTCATCTAATTCAAATCTCTTGTTGCTATAAAATTCATCAAAACCTAAGGAAGGGTACATCACATTTCTATTCCAAAAAGTAGCATTATTAGCATGAAAAACATAATTCGCATATCCTTGTTCCTTAAGAATATTTCCAAGGGAATGATAGGTATTAGTAGGATATAAGAAATATGCACAGCCTTCTTTTGAAGGATATAATGAGGTGTTTGATAATAACTCAGCATCAGCTGTATTACCTCCCCCAACTTGGTAATAAATATTATTAAAATATGAACTTTCCTTTATAAGTTTGTTTAGATTTGGAGTAATTTCCTCACCATTAGGAGTTTTAGCATTTATGACAAAATGCTGTAGTGCTTCTACTTGAACTATTAAGAGATTTTTATTCTTTGCAATACCTAAATAATCTTGTCCTGATTTGGACTTGTTATTGAAAAATTCTTGTAAATCATCTTGCTCTTTTGCTGTAAGCCTTCTATCTGTTAGGAAATTATTTATTATATAGCCTTTTGCATCAAAATAATGGTAATAATTAATTCCCATACGCTTTATAATATAATTATTATCAAAATTGAATATTGAAGTATCAGCATTTTGTGTCGCGATATTTGTTGACAGCATTCCTATAACTATTAAAATGACAGAAGTGATACTTTTTTTAGCCAAAGGTATTGGATTAAAACTTTCCTTATAAATTTTCATGAATAGTATTAATGCTACTAAGAAAAATGGGAGATCAATTATATAAACAATATCCTTGATTTTCAATAGATTTGTAATGCTATCAGTAACAGAACCTACAAGTCCTAATTGATGCAAAGAGGACACACTAAGGGCACAATAATAGTATCTAAAATATATTGTGTCAGAAAAAAGTATGAAGCTCATAAATACATTAATTAATAGTAAAACAATGAGCCTTTTTTTATTTGATAGTAATAATACCAAACCTAGTATTATTAGAAGTACACCAAGTATAGAAGCCATCATATAGATATTTGATGGTGTCCAATATGGTCTTTCATTAAGCTTAGATGTAAATTGAAAATAAAATGATTTTACAAAAAGAGAACCTATTATTGCAAACCAGAAAACAAACTCTAAAAGTTGATTAAGCTTAAAAGGGATATTATAACGTTTAATTTCTTTATTTATTGTTTCCATTGTAAAAAACTCCTTTAAATAAAATTAAGACTATAATATATGAAATATATTATCATAGTAGGAGAAGCACTTCAACAAACTCCTTATTTCTTAATAATAATATAAGATTTCTTAAGCTTTGTATGAAGAAATACTATCATTAAATTTAAAAAACAAAAAACAAAAAAATAGTAATAAAAGTATTGTAGAGAAATGCAGAAGTTATATTATAATTAAAGATAATGAAAAAATAACATAATTCATAGAGGAGAGGTTCCATGAATATTCCAGTAAAAAAAGGCTATGTGATAGAAGAAAAAATTATCGATATAAGTAATGAAGGAAAGGGAGTCGTAAAACTAGAAGGCTATACAATATTTACTGAAGGTGGACTAATAGGAGATAGGGTATCAATAGAAATAACTGATACGAAAAAGAACTATTCATTAGGGAAAACAATTGAAATATTAGAGCCTTCTGAGTATAGAGTTGATTCAAAGTGTAGTATTTCAGACTATTGTGGAGGATGTTCTCTACAAGGATTAGACTATAAAATGCAATTAGAATTAAAAACAAATAAGGTAAAAAATGACATTAGAAGAATTGGTGGATTAGAAGATGTGGTTATCCATGATACTATTGGAATGAATAACCCTAATAGATATAGAAATAAGGTTCAAATCCCGGTAGGCATAGAAAATGGAGAAGCAGTAATTGGCTTTTATAGGAAAGGAAGCCATAGTATTGCTAATATAGATGCTTGTATAATTCAACATGATATAGCAGATAAAGTAGTGGAGGCAATAAGAGAATATATAAATGAATTTAGAATAGAGCCCTATGACAGCAAAACTGGTAGGGGATTTATAAGGCACATTATAGTCAAAAACTCATTTAAAACAGGGGATACAATGATTGTTCTAGTTACAAACGGAGATAAACTTCCACATTCTGATCAACTTATTGCAAAGTTAAAAAATAAAATACCAAAGCTTAAAAGTGTAATTCAAAACGTAAATACCCGAAAAACAAATTTAGTGATGGGACCAAATTCAAAAGTGATTTTTGGAGAAGACAAAATAGTCGACTTTATAGGCGACCTAAGATTTTACATATCTGCTGAATCATTTTTTCAGGTAAATCCTGTTCAAACAGAAGTGTTATACAGCAAGGCTCTAGAATATGCAGATTTAAAAGGTACTGAAACAGTATTTGATATATATTGTGGAATTGGTACCATATCTCTTTTCCTAGCAAAGAAGGCTAAAAAGGTATATGGAATAGAATCAGTACATCAGGCAATTAAAGATGCAAAAGAAAATGCAAAAATAAATGAAATAGATAATGTAGAATTTCATTGTGGCAATGCAGAAGACCTATTTCCAAAGCTATACCAAAAGGGTATAAAAGCAGACGTAGTCGTAGTAGATCCACCTAGAAAAGGCTGTGAACCTCAAGTTCTAGATACAATAATAAAAATGAAACCAGAAAAGGTAGTATATGTTTCATGCAATCCATCAACTTTAGCAAGGGATTTGAAGGTATTGAGTGAAAATGGGTTTAAGGTAGTGGAAGTGCAGCCAGTGGACATGTTTCCTTATACGCCGCACGTTGAAGTAGTGGTTAAGTTAGAAAAGTGATAAAGATCTAGTAACATCAATAGGTTGAGCCATTGAGTGCGTGGATGACATTCGACGGCTTTTGATTTGTGGGAACATGTCTACTTGATTTCTAATCAAAAGATAATCAGAACAACCTTTCTAATTGTCAATTTATAGAATTATTAGTTGAGAAATGCTGGAAGATGCTATAGAATTTAGGTAATAGTTGATTAGACTCTTAGGCTAAATTTTTATGAAACAAATTTAATATACTGGCAATTGTTAATATGCTTTATAGTTTTAAATATTTAATAAATTAAGGTCTATTAAATTTATTAAATATTTTTTACTCGTCCTTTGATACTGATGTTATGTGTGAAAATTATAAATTCTGTATATTGAAATTAATAATTAAATTATCCTAAAAATAGAGGTGTTCTTATGGGAGCTATAGAAAATATTAAGCAAAAAATACGTATGTTAGAAGCAGGAACTTTCCAAAGTCTTTGTGATACTTATTTATCTAAAATAGGTTATCCAAACATTGTCTCATTTGGCTTAGAAACAGCCACACTAAAAACTACAAAAGGTACACCAGATACATACTTTTATACTTCAGAAGGGAAATATGTCTTCGTAGAATATACAACTCAAAAAACAAGAGTTTATGAAAAAATTAAAGAAGATATTTCAAAATGTCTTGATATATCCAAAACAGGTATAGACCATAATAATATTTCTGAAATTATTTATTGTCATACTTCATCTGATATTTCGCCTTCTCAAGACAAAGATCTAAAGTCCATGTGTGAAAATGTAGGAATCAATCTTAAAATCATAGGTATAGATAAAATTGCAGAAGATTTATACCTTTTTCATCATGACGTAGCTCGTTTACTTGGAATAGAACTAAGTACTAACCAAATTCAGTTATATGATGATTTTGTTAAAGA
>CAYYDM010000026.1:30793-31149 GCA_964470635.1 uncultured Clostridia bacterium
TGATACAAAATTTTTGTTTAGAGAGAAAGAGATTACTAGTATCAATGATGCCTTTCAAAAAACTGATGTTGTAATATTAAGTGGTCAGGCAGGTACTGGGAAAACTAGATTAGCTCTGGAGTATGGACAAACTCATGCTATTAATCATAATGAAAAATTACTTTGTATACAGAATAAAGCTTTACCTATATATGAGGACTTAAAACTTTTTATTGACGTCCCTGGAGATTATTTCATTTTGATCGATGATGCAAATCAATTATCAGGTCTCCAACATATTATAAGATATACAACTATGAAATCAGAAGGATTTAATGTAAAAATACTAGTTACAGTTCGTGATTATGCTATTCAAA
>CAYYDM010000027.1:0-30990 GCA_964470635.1 uncultured Clostridia bacterium
AAATTAAGAGGTATACCAATAAAAAGATTAAATACATTATTTGCAATACTTGTAGCTATTACTATAACATTATCTATGAGAATTGTGGGGATTTTATTAGTTTCATCAATGATGACAGTACCAGTAGCCATAGGTATTCAAATAGCAAAAAGCTTTAAGCAAGCTTTTATATATGCTAATATTTTTGGAATGCTTTCAGTTATAATAGGATTAATATCTTCATTTTACTTTGATGTGGCACCAGGTGGAGCAATAGTAGTAATATCGCTATTATTATTATTCACAGTTATTTTTATAAAAAGCTTATATTTACAATTTATTAAAAATAAGATCAAAACCTTGGATGGTGATGTTGATAATGGACAAATTGTATAATATATATGAAAATATAAAAGAAAAAGGATACAAACTTACTGATCATAGAAAGGTAATATTAAGGATTCTTATGGAAAATAATGATTATTTGTTAGAACCATCAGAAATATTTGAAAGAGTTCTTAAAATTAATAAGGATATTAATTTTTCAACAATATATAGAAACCTTGAGATATTTCTTAATATAGGAGTTGTAAGGAAAATTAATTTGGAAAATGGGAAAAGTGCTTATCAAATTATCTTTGAAGATTATCATACCCACAGTATGATATGTAAAAAATGTGGAAGAGTAGAAGTACTAAACACTTGTCCCTTTGAAAAAATAGATATGATGGTATTTGAAAAAAAAGGATTCATGCCTGAATCGCATAAATTTGAAATTTATGGGCTTTGCAAAAAATGTCTAATTAACAAATAAATTTTAAGAGTTTCTATTGAAGAAGCTCTTTTTTTGATTGTAGAAAAATCAGATAATTTACAGGTTTCAAGACAGAAAAATATTTTTTTATTTCTATTGACTTTTTAAATATATTTTGATTATAATATACTAGTCGGACATAATAGTTTAGTAATTATAAACAAAAAGTTTAATAAAGAGCTAATTTGACGAGGAGGATTTTTAGTGAAAATAGGTGAAAAAATTAGACGGTTAAGGGTTAAGAGCTCTTTGACCCAAGAGGAGTTAGCAAACCGTTGCGAACTCACAAAAGGGTTTATTTCCCAACTTGAGAGAGACCTTACATCTCCTTCAATAGCTACATTAATGGATATATTAGAAGGTTTAGGAACAAACTTAAGAGATTTTTTTAATGAAATAGAAGATGAAAAAATAGTCTTTTCAAAAGAAGATGTATTTGTTACTGAAAATGACGAATTTAAATATACATTAAACTGGCTAATTCCAAATGCTCAAAAAAATCAAATGGAGCCTATTCTTTTGGAAATAGATCCAGATGGAAGTTCAAAGGAAGATTATCCTCATGAGGGTGAAGAATTTGGCTATGTACTATCAGGTGCAATTTCTATACACATAGGAAATGAAAAATATAAGGCTAAAAAGGGAGAAAGTTTTTATTTTAAGGCTCATGCCAATCATTATATAAAAAACATAGGAAAAACAAAAGCAAAAGTATTGTGGGTGTGTACGCCACCAAATTTTTAGAGAGTTAGGGGGATAGAATTGGAGAATAATATTATAATTGATTTAAAAAATATTTCAAAAGAATATGATGGAGTAGAAGTACTACAGGATATTAATCTCTACATTAGAAAGAATGAGTTTTTAACACTACTTGGACCAAGTGGCTGTGGCAAAACTACTACTCTAAGAATAATAGGAGGGTTCGAACAACCCACGACAGGTGATTTGATATTTGAGGGAAAGAAAATAAATGATGTTCCCCCATTTAAAAGACAAATAAATACAGTGTTCCAAAAATATGCTTTATTTCCTCATATGAATGTATATGAAAATATAGCTTTTGGTCTTAAAATAAAAAAGGTTCCTGAAAATGAAATAAAAGAAAGAGTGCAAAGAATTTTAAGATTAGTAAATTTAAGCGGATATGAAAAAAGAGATGTCGATTCATTAAGCGGTGGTCAGCAACAGAGGATAGCAATTGCTAGGGCTCTTGTAAATGAACCAAAAGTATTACTTTTAGATGAACCACTAGGGGCATTGGATTTGAAGCTTAGGAAAGAGATGCAGATAGAATTAAAGGATATGCAAAAAAGAGTAGGAATTACATTTATTTATGTAACTCATGACCAAGAAGAGGCTCTAACAATGTCTGATACTATAATAGTTATGGACAAAGGAAAGATACAACAAATTGGTACTCCTGAAGATATATATAATGAGCCTAAAAACGCCTTTGTTGCAGATTTCATAGGTGAGAGCAATATAGTGGAAGGAACAATGATTAAGGATTTATTAGTAGAGTTTGCTGATACTAAATTTATTTGTGTAGATAAAGGATTTGGAGAAAATACACCTGTTGATATTGTTGTAAGGCCTGAAGACATAAAGGTAGTGTCTAAAGAAGAGGGGATGCTTACTGGATTAGTGACATCTGTCACATTTAAAGGAGTCCACTATGAAATGATGGTACAAGAAAAAGATAGAGAATGGATGATACACAGTACCGTTATGGAACCAGTAGGCTCAAACATTGGTATGGTTATTGAACCTGAAAGTATTCATATCATGAAAAAGGTGGCTCAGAAATGAAAAAGAGTGTAGCATCATATCCGTTTTTGATTTGGGTGACTATGTTTACAGTTGTACCTCTCTTATTAGTGTTACTTTTTAGTCTTACGGATGGCAATGTGCAAAATATTAGAGAAATGAAATTTACATTAGATAATTTTATGAGATTTATGCAACCAAATTATTTAAGTGTATTAGGACGTTCGGTAGGACTTGCTTTGATATCAACAGTAATATGCTTTGTCTTAGGCTATCCTATGGCTATGATATTGGCAGGTATGGAAGCAAAGAAAAGAAACTTCTGGGTACTCTTGTTTATTGTGCCTATGTGGATGAATTTTCTACTAAGGACTTATGCTTGGATGACACTTTTAGGAAAACAAGGACTAATAAATAGATTATTAGAATATTTAAACCTGCCTACTTTAAATTTACTATATAATAATGGTGCAGTTGTTCTTGGTATGGTTTATAACTTTTTGCCATTTATGGTACTACCAATATATACAGTACTCAGTAAAATAGACAAGAGTATTATAGAAGCTGCGGAGGACTTAGGCTCAGATAGAATTACTGTTTTCAGAAAGATAATTTTCCCTTTAAGCATACCTGGGGTAGTTTCAGGCATAACTATGGTATTTATGCCTGCAGTAAGTACTTTTGTTATTTCAAGACTACTAGGTGGGAATCGTTATATGCTTATAGGAAACTTAATAGAACAGCAATTCTTAACAGTTTATGACTGGCATTTTGGCTCTGCAATATCTATCATAATGATGATTATGATACTTATTGCCATGGCTTTCATGGAAAAATTCGATAAAGATAAGGAAGGGGGCAGAATATGGTAGAAAAGTGGATAAAGAGATTCTATGCATTTTTACTCTATTTGTTCCTTTATGCCCCAATTATAGTTTTAATAGTTTATTCTTTTAACAATTCCAAGTCGAGAGGAAATTGGGACGGCTTTACACTAAAATGGTATGCAGAATTATTTAAAGATAGACAGATAATGAAAGCTCTATATTATACTTTATTAGTAGCTTTCTTATCCTCTACAATAGCAACAGTAATCGGTACCTTGGCAGCTATTGGAATACACAATGCAGGACATTTGAAAAAGAAGATATTATTGAACTTAAATTATATTCCTGTACTAAACCCTGATATAGTAACAGGAGTTGCATTAATGTCACTTTTTGTTTTTGTTGGTAAGCAGCTAGGACTAGTTACTATGTTACTAGCACATATTACATTTAATATTCCTTATGTAGTATTGTCGGTGTTACCAAAACTAAAACAGTTAAATAAACATTTAGCAGAAGCGGCGATGGATTTGGGAGCAACCCCTTTTTATGCATTTAGAAAAGTAGTGTTGCCAGAAATAATGCCTGGAATTATCTCAGGAGCTTTAATTGCTTTTACTATGTCAATAGACGATTTTGTTATAAGCTTTTTCACTACAGGCTCTGGGGTGTCAAATTTATCTATAACAATATTCTCAATGGCTAGAAGAGGAATTAATCCTAAGATAAATGCATTATCAACACTAATGTTTTTAAGTGTTTTAATTCTTCTGTTATTAATAAATAGAAGAAGTTCTTTAGAAATTAAAGGAAAGGATGATGTGGCTTGAAAAAAAGTATAAAAATGTTATTATCAATAATGATATTGGGAATAGTTCTATTTAGCTCAGG
Organism: uncultured Clostridia bacterium; assembly: GCA_964470635.1. Lineage (GTDB taxonomy): Bacteria > Bacillota > Clostridia > Tissierellales > Proteiniboraceae > Proteiniborus. The sequence goes on from CAYYDM010000027.1 coordinate 4,282, forward strand.
TTGTAGCAATGGAAATCAAACTGTGCTTAATGTATATAATTGGGGAGACTATATAGATGAATCAGTTATTGAAGAATTTGAAAAAGAATTTAATGTTAAAGTAAACTATGAAGACTTTGCTACAAACGAAGAGATGTATGTTAAGATTAAATCTGGTGGAACAGATTATGATGTAGTATTTCCCTCAGATTATATGATTGAAAAAATGATTAAAGAAAATTTACTGTTAAAACTTGATATGAATAATATACCTGATTACAAAAATATTGATGAAAGATTTAAGAACTTAGACTTTGACCCTAACAATGAATACTCTGTACCTTATATGTGGGGAACAGTAGGTATATTATATAATCAAAAAATAGTTAAAGAACCTGTAGATAGCTGGAACATATTATGGGATAGCAAATATAAAGGTCAAATATTAATGCTTGACAGCCAAAGAGACTCAATAGCCGTAGCACTAAAGAAATTAGGCTATTCAATGAATACTAGGAACCTTAAAGAATTAGAGGAAGCAAAGGTAGAGTTAATCAAGCAAAAACCTTTACTTCTAGCCTATGTAGGTGATGAAGTAAAAGACATGATGATTGGTGAGGAAGCAGCTTTATCAGTAGTGTGGTCTGGAGATGCAGTATATATGATGGAACAAAACAAAGATTTAAGATATGTTGTTCCAAAGGAAGGTAGCAACTATTGGTTTGATAATATGGTGATACCAAAGACAAGTAAGAACAAAAAATTAGCAGAAGAGTTTATTAATTTCATGACTAGACCAGAAGTTGCATTAAAGAACACAGAATATATAGGATATTCAACTACGAATAAAGAAACTATGAAGCTACTTGATCCTGCTGTAGTGAATAATGAGGTGGCGTATCCTAGTGATGATGTTATTAATAATTGTGAAGTATTCCTAGATCCCGGAGAATTTATAAAAGAATATGATAGAATATGGACTGAAGTTAAAAGTTAAACCACAGATATTCTGTGGTTTTTTCTTTATGTTAATATAAACAAATGATTAATTATTTAACAAATGGGTAATAAATAAGAAAAGAAATTATGGTATACTTATAATATTTTAGGAGGGATTTTGATTTGGAAAAATACGTTATTATAGGAAATGGTATAGCAGGATTATCAGCTGCAAAAGAAATTAGAAATATAGATAAAGAAGGTAGCATTACTATAGTTACATCTGAGGAATATTTAACCTATTATAGGGTCAAGCTTTCACATTACATAAGCCAAACATTTGATGATAGTGAACTTTTAGTTCATAAAAAAAGCTGGTATGATGAAAACAATGTTGAAGTTCTTCTTGGAAAAATCGTTGAGAAAATTGATATTGAAAATAAACATGTAAGATTGGACGATGGGAAAACTGTTGAATATGATAAGCTTTTACTAGCTAATGGAAGTAGACCATTTGTTCCTCCTATTAGTGGCAAGTTCAAAGATGGCGTATTTGCTTTGAGAACATTAAAGGATTTAAAACATATAAAGAAGTATTTTGATTCTTGTGAAGATATTACTGTAATTGGAGGAGGACTTCTAGGACTTGAAGCAGCTTGGGCAATAAAGGAGTTAGGAAAGAAAGTAAATGTAGTTGAATTTTTCCCTTATCTACTTCCGAGACAACTTGATAAGGAATTAGCAGACATAGTTAGTAAAAAATTAGAGGATAATGGACTAAAGCTTTATTTTGATACTGCTGCTGAAGAAATATTAGGAGATGTTAGGGCAGAAGGAATTAGGTTCAAAGATGGCAGAGAAATCAAAACAGATGCTATTCTATTCTCAGCAGGTATTAGACCAAATATTGACTTAGTAAGGGAAACATCTATAGAGTTTGATAAAGGTGTGAAGGTAGACAATCATTTAAAAACTAATATAGAAGATATATATGCAGCAGGCGATATTGCAGAGGTAAATGGCATTGTATTAGGACTTTGGACAGCAGCAAATGACCAAGGTAAAATAGCTGGTGCTAATATGACAGGAGCCGATAAAGAATATAATATACCTGAGCCATTTACTACGTTATCCATAGGAGATATATCACTTTTCTCTATAGGAAATATTAAAGATTACACTGATGTATTAAAATATGATGATGGAGATAATCATTTTAGACTTTTTATAACTGATAATAAGTTATCTGGTAGTATTTTACTCGGAGATATTTCTAAAATGGCAAAGGTTAAAAAAGCAGTTAATAGTAACATTGATATTTCAGAGTATATTAAAGAAGGTTTAAATTGTAAAGAAGTAATTGAAAGAATTTAATTAAACTAAAATCATACACAAAGCAGATAGTAGAGAAAATCCAACTATCTGCTTATTTTTTTGTATATTAAAGTGCATATTATAGATATATAACTTGGACATTTAATAATCTTTTTAAAAATATATATAGAAATTACTAAGCAATATTGTTCATAAATATAACTTGAATCAGGTATTAGTATCTGGTACTATTAACATATACTATAACAACGGGAAGGGATAATTATGAGAAAGATTCAAATAGTAACAGATAGTACGGCTTATTTAACAAAAGAATACTCTATTAGTAAAAATATTGAGATAGTCCCTCTTTCAGTTCATTTTTTGGGTAAGGCAGATAAAGAAGGATTTCCAGGTGAGTTTGAAGATTTTTATGAAAAGTTAGAAAATACAAAAGAATTTCCTACAACATCTCAGCCTGCTGTAGGAGATTTTATTGAAGCATATAAAAGAGCATTAGAGACAGGAGATGAGATAATCACTATTGTTATATCATCTGAGTTAAGTGGAACATACAATAGCGCTAGATTAGCAGCTGACATGTTGGATGCAGAAAAAATAACTGTCATAGATTCCAAGACATCAGCAGGAAATTTAAAATCACTTGTTGAAAAAGCTGTTCATTTATCAGGGCAAGGATTTTCGAGGGATGAAATAGAGACTGAAATAATAAAGCAGAGAGAAAATATGAACATTAATCTGACTGTAGATACATTAGAATATCTAAAACGTGGAGGAAGGCTATCAAGTACTACAGCTTTTATTGGAACTTTGCTTAATATTAAACCTGTAATTGGATTGGTTGATGGAAAACTGGTACCTGTAGGAAAGGAAAGAGGCAAAAGAAAAGCTATGGAGAGTATTATTTCTATGGTTCCAGAATATGCAAAAAGAATATCAATAGCACATGTGCAGAACACAAGCGAAGCAGAGGCATATAAAATTGAATTAGAAAAGCTATTTACAAATGCTATTATTACAATAGATGAGTTAGGGCCAGTTGTAGGTTCACACCTTGGACCTAAAGCCATAGGATTATGTGCAAGCTGGTAGATTGAAAAATCACTATATATAGTGATTTTTTTCAATTTATATGCTATTCTCATACTTAAGGGAGGTAGAGGATATGGAAAAGGAGATAGTATCGCTAACTGAATGTAGAGATTATGATTATGATAAAGTAAAGGATTCTATTAATAAAAGCTTTAATAATCTTGGTGGAATAGAAAAATATATTAATAAAGGTGAAATTGTACTATTAAAGCTAAATTTATTGATGAAAAAGAAACCTGAGGAAGCTACTACTACACATCCTGCATTTGTTAAGGCATTGGCAGAAATATTAATTGAATATGGTGCAAAAGTTATTATAGGAGATAGTCCTGGAGGGCCTTTTAACGAAAAATCATTAAAAAGTATATATAAATATTGTGGTATAGAGGAAATTGCAAATGAAGTGGGAGCAGAGCTAAATTATAATACAAATTCTGTGGAAGTGAAAAATGAAAAAGGTAAGATATTAAAAAGTATGGAAGTAGCTGAAATGGTGACTAATGTTGATAAGATTATTTCTGTTTCCAAGCTTAAAACCCATGGAATGATGTTATTTACAGGTGCTGTAAAAAACATGTTTGGGATTATTCCAGGAATACTTAAGGCGGAATACCACTTTAAAATGCCTCATATAGAAGACTTTTCCCAAGCATTATTAGATATTTGCTTATATGCTAATCCAATATTATCTTTTATGGATGGAATAGTAGGTATGGAGGGAGCAGGACCTTCTGCAGGAGAGCCAAAAGACATAGGCGTAGTAATAGCCTCTACATCACCTTGTCATTTAGATGTTGTAGCTACTACAATAGTTAATATAGATCCTTTGAAGGTGCCTACAATTTCAAGAGCTGTAGAAAGAAAAATAATAAAAGGAAATTTAGATGATATAGAACTTGTTGGTGATGATATTGGAAAGTACAAGGTTTATGATTTTAAAGCACCAAGTATTCGAAGTGTGCATTTTATCAAAGATAATAAGCCATCCTTTGTAAGAACCATATCCAATAAGCTGTTGCAGCCTAAGCCAGTATTTAATCACAAAGACTGTATAGGCTGTAGGGATTGTGCGGCAAATTGCCCTCCTAAGGTTATAGAAATGGTTAACAATAAGCCAGTTGTAAACCTAGATGACTGTATTAGATGCTTTTGCTGTCAAGAACTTTGTCCTAAGAAAGCAGTATATATACAAAGACCTGTTTTGATGAAACTATTATCGAGACTTTAAAGATTATTCCCACATTAGGAGTGATACAGAATGTATAGACTTGAAATAAAATTACCTCTAAAAAATTACCATGTTTTAATAAAGCCAAGTATAATAGATAACATTGGTGATGAATTAGCAAAGATTTATGAGAATAAAAGAATTGCCATAATAACTGACCATAATGTAGAAAGAATCTATGGAGAAAAATTAATAAATAATCTTGAAATTAAGGGCTATGAAGCAAATACTATTTCTGTGGAGCCAGGTGAAAACAGCAAATCTATTGAAACATTGTCTAAACTTTATGATAGGTTGTTAGATACTAATATTACTAGAAAAGATATGATTATAGCTTTTGGTGGAGGAGTAATTGGTGATTTAGGGGGATTTGCAGCAGCTACACTTTTTAGAGGTATTAAATATATACAAATTCCCACATCTCTATTAGCACAAATAGACAGTAGCATAGGAGGTAAGGTTGCTGTAAATCTTTCAAGAGGTAAAAATCTGGTGGGAAATTTTTATCATCCTGAGGCTGTATTTATAGATCCAGAATTATTAAAAACATTGCCTAAAAGATATCTATCTGATGGAATGGCAGAGGTTATTAAATATGCTTGTATAAAGGATATAGACTTATTTAATAAACTTGCAGGACTAGAGACAGAATTTGATTTATTTTCAATAATTCACGAGATAATATATACGTGCTGTAACATAAAAAAAGAAATAGTAGAAAAAGATGAAAAAGAATTAGGAGATAGGATGCTTCTAAACTTTGGTCATACCATAGGTCATGCTGTTGAAAAAGCCTTTAATTATGAAAGATATACCCATGGCGAAGCAGTAGCTATAGGCATGTACTACATTACCAAAAGAAGTGAAGATATAGGCATCACAAAAAAAGGTACTGCTAGCTTAATAAAGAAACTTTTAGTTAAATTTGAATTGCCCTTGGAATTACCAGAAATAGGTCATAATATGCTTTTAGAAGCAATAAACCTAGATAAAAAAAGTGAAGCTGAGTTTTTAAATATAGTTTTATTGAAAGAAATTGGAGACAGCTTTATAAAGAAAATAAAAAAAGAGGATATAAATTCATTCTTTAAAATTTAGTAGCTATTTAATTTTGAAAGGAGCATAAAAATGCAACACATTAAAATAACCCCTTCAGTCTTAAAGGGAGCAATAACCATTCCTCCATCAAAGAGCCTAAGTCACAGAGCAATTATTTGTGCAGCCTTGGCAAAGGGAATAAGTCATATTGAGAATGTAGTCTTTTCAGAAGATATAATAGCTACTATAGAGGGAATGAAGGCTCTTGGCATGGAAATAATAGATATATGCACTAATGAAGAAACTAATAGAAGTAAAATAACAATAGAAGGTAAGGGGTTCGTAAAGAAGTTAAATGAGACAATTGACTGTAAAGAATCTGGTTCTACATTGAGATTTTTGATACCAATTGCATGTTTGTTGGGTGAAAAGATAACTTTTACTGGGGCAGGGAAACTTGTAGAAAGACCTTTGACTTCTTATTATAAAATATTTGATGCTCAAGGAATTAGATATTCAAATGAAAAAGGCAGGCTTCCACTTAGATTAGAAGGAATTCTTAAGCCCGATAAATTTAAGATAGAGGGAAATATTAGTTCTCAATTTATAACTGGGCTTATGCTTGCATTACCCTTATTGTCTGAAGATTCCATAATAGAAATAACGACAGAACTTGAATCTAAAGGATATATTGATTTGACATTAGATGTTTTAGATAGATTTTCTATTAAAATAAAAAACAATGAATATCGTAGATTTTATATCCCAGGAAATCAAAGGTATATTTCGACTAATTACAAAGTTGAAGGCGATTTTTCACAAGCAGCATTTTGGATAGCAGCAGGTGTTTTAAATGATACTATTGTATTAAGAGGCTTAAATCAAAATTCACTTCAAGGAGATAGAGAAATATTGAATATAGCTACTGCAATGGACGCCAATATCTCTTCTGAAGGTGAATATATAAATGTAACTGCTTCTCAGACTAAGGGAACAATAATAGATGCATCACAATGCCCAGATTTAGTGCCAATATTAGCAGTTCTTGGTGCCTTAAGTAAAGATAAAACTGAAATAGTTAATGCACAAAGACTAAGAATAAAAGAATCAGATAGACTAAAGGCAATATCAACAGAACTAAACAAAATAGGTGCACATATTACAGAAACTATAGATGGACTTATTATAAACGGTGTAGACACCTTGAATGGAGGAATAGTGGATAGTTGGAACGACCACAGGATTGTCATGGCATTAGCCATAGCTTCAACTAGATGCAAAGAACCATTAATAATAAAAAATTGTAATGCAGTAAACAAGTCGTATCCAGAATTTTGGCAGGACTTTATTAGCTTGGGAGGAATAGTAGATGAGTGGAATATGGGGTAATAATCTAAAACTCTCAATTTTCGGAGAATCTCATGGTGAGAGTATAGGGATAGTTTTAAATGGGCTTCCAGTTGGTATGGAGATAGATTTTGAACTAATAGACAAAGAAATGAGAAGAAGAGCACCAGGTAGAAACAAAATATCGTCCCCAAGAAAAGAAAGTGATTCATTTGAAATAATAAGTGGTTATTTTAATAATAAAATAACTGGAACACCTTTATGTGTGATTATTCATAATAAAGATAAAAGGTCTCAAGACTATGATAAAATAAAGAATATCTTACGCCCTGGACATGCTGACTATACAGGCTACATAAAGTATGGAGGCTTTAATGATTACAGAGGGGGAGGACACTTTTCTGGCAGACTCACTGCACCCTTAGTTTTTGCAGGTGCCATTGCAAAACAAATTTTGGCTAAAAAAAATATTATTATTGGAAGTCATATATTTAGCATTTCCCATATACAAGATAATAGATTTGATCTAGTAAATGTTGATTCAAGTAATCTAAAACAATTAGTAGAGAAAGATTTCCCTGTGATAAATGATGAAATAGGAAAAGAAATGTTTGAAATAATTGAGAAAGTTGGTATAGAGGGAGATTCTGTAGGAGGAATTATTGAAACTGCTATTTTAAACTTGCAAGCTGGAATTGGCGAACCTTTCTTTGATTCAATAGAAAGCAAGCTATCCCAATTACTATTTTCTATTCCAGGAGTTAAAGGGGTAGAGTTTGGGAATGGATTCGATATCACTAAACTAAAAGGCTCGCAAGCAAATGATGAATATTATATAAGAGATGGAGAAGTAAGGACATATACAAATAATAATGGAGGTATTCTAGGCGGAATAACAAACGGAATGCCTGTCATATTTAGAACCGCAATAAAACCTACTTCATCTATAGGCCTTAAACAAAGAACAGTAGATATAAAGCATATGAAAAACAGTGAAATAGAAATTGAAGGCAGGCATGATCCATGCATAGTGCCTAGAGCAATTCCTGTAGTTGAAGCTGTATCAGCTTTATCTATATTAGATTTACTAATGGAGTAGGAGAGGATAGTTATGGACGAACTAATAAAATTTAGAGAAGAAATAGATAAAATAGATAATGAGCTGGTAGTACTTTTTGAAAAGAGAATGGGAATTGCAAAAAGAATAGCCCAATATAAAAGCAATAAAAATATACCCATATATGATGAAGCGAGAGAAAATGCAGTAGTCAGAAAAAACATTGAAAAACTAGAGGACAAAAGCTTAAATCAAGAGCTAGAATTGTTTTATAAGACAATATTTGAGATAAGTAAAGAAGTTCAAAGAAAAGTACTTGACAGTGCTAAATAATATTAATAACTTCTAAGCTTCAACAGAATGAGTTTTAAAATATTTATTGAAGAGTTAAGGAGGCTAAAATTTGAAGACCTCACACACAAACATAGTCTTGATAGGAATGCCAGGTAGTGGGAAAACAACTATAGGAAAGAAACTATCCCTAGAACTTGGAATTGGATTTTATGATAGCGATGAATACATAGAAAAAATTACAGGTAGAAGTATTTCAGAAATATTTCTAAGTGGAGAAGATCTTTTTAGAAGTATAGAGACTGAAGCTATAAAGGAAATAGCTTCAAAAACACCTTTTGTAGTAGCCACAGGTGGAGGAATTGTGAAAAATATCAATAATATTGAAGCATTAAAAAGAAATGGGATAATAGTGTTCATAAATAGACCTATAGAAAATATTACTTCGGATATAGATGCAGAAAAAAGACCCTTGCTTAAAAATAAGAAAGAGAATTTGTATAAACTTTATGACGAGAGAATACATCTATATAAAAAGTATTGCGATTATGAGATAATAAATGACAAAACTATAGATGATACTGTTGCCAACATTGTGTCTACAATAAAGTAAAATCAGGAGGATGATACTTATGAAAATACTCATTGTAAATGGACCTAATATAAATTTATTAGGGATTAGAGAAAAAGAAATATATGGACATACTTCCTATGAAAAGCTATGCCAAGAATTAGAGAAAAATGCAAAGGAGTTTTCCTTAGATATTGACATAGTTCAGAGTAATATTGAAGGTGAAATAATTAATTATATACAAAATGCATTGGACAAATATAATGGAATAATAATTAATCCTGGAGCATATACCCACTATAGCATAGCTATATATGATGCAATAAAGGCAGTCAACATACCTACTATAGAAGTGCATATTAGCAATGTATATAGTAGAGAGGAATATAGAAGAAAATCAGTCATAGCTCCTGCATGTATAGGGCAAATTACTGGCTTCGGAGTATATGGATATACTATGGCAATAATAGGGATGAAAAACTATTTAGAAAATCTAATATAGATGTACATGCTATAATAAGATACTGCTAATAAATTTGCGGAGGAAAATATGGATACTAATATAGAAAAATCAATCAAGTTAGAAGAAAAGGACTTATTTAGTTTTTATATTGCGCATACATTTAGAAAAAAATATAAATACATTGGTATTGCAATACTCTTTATAGTAGTGCTAATAGCAACTTCAGTATTTAAAGAAGATACTTTATTTAAAAATATGATGCAGATAACAAGCTTGATTGGACTAGTAGCAATAGTCATTCTACCAATTACTTTAAAGTTTAGAGCAAAGAAAGATTATAACTCAAATAAGCTACTTAATAGAACACAAAATTATACTTTTGCAAATGAAGGAATAACTATTGAAACAGAAACAGGTAAAAGTATTATTAAATGGTCTGATTTATATATAACAAAGGACACAAAAAGATGCCTATATCTATATATAGGAAACAATCAAGCAATAATATTGCCTAAACATTATTTTAATGATAATGAGATAACATCACTTAAAAAAATGGCAGAATATATTTAGTATAAGTCAAAAGAGCTTTTCGTTTCTAAGCATGGGGATTTCAATATTTATTTAATGAAATTCCCATGTTTTATTTTTATACAAAAGAGCATTGGAAGGTCAACTTTAATAGTGATTAAAAATATCTATATATGATTAATGAACTATGGAAACTTTCTATAGGCAGAAGCTTCCTAATGAATTGTTAATGTATTATGCCTTTGTTAAACTATTATAGTACGTACTAATAAGTGTATTTTGTAGTGTTGAATAATTAAAGATTAACAATAAAAAAGGGGGCTAGTCAATGAGACCAGAAATTATGACAGAAGTAGAGGCATTAAGGGGTATTAACTCAGTAAAAATTAAAGAAGCTAGTGAATCAGGGAAAAAGGTAGTAGGAATGTATTGTGTATTCTCGCCGCAGGAAATTGCAATGGCAGCAGATGCAATCACTGTTAGCCTTTGTGGTACAACACAAGCACCTATAGAGGAAGCAGAAAAAGAGCTTCCAAGAAACCTATGTCCACTAATCAAATCAAGCTATGGCTTTGCTATTACTGATAAGTGCCCATATTTTTATTTTTCAGATGTGCTATTAGCAGAAACAACATGCGATGGAAAGAAAAAAATGTATGAGCTAATGTCTAAGCTAAAACCAATGCATATAATGAATCTACCACAAACTGCTAATGCAGAAGATTCATTAGAACTATGGAAAAAAGAAATGGTTTATTTTAAGGAATTTTTAGAGAAACAATTCGGAGTAGAAATCACAGAAGAAAAATTAAGAGATGCAATAAAATTAATGAATAGAGAAAGAAAAGCAATGAAGCGACTTCATCAGTTAAATACTCATAAGCCAGCACCTTTAGCAGGTATGGATATGATGCTAGCACAATGGCTAAAGGGCTTTAATGTTGATAAAGAGGCTGGAATTGAACTAATTGAAAAATTGATTAAAGAAGTCGAAGAAAGAATAGAAAAAGGAATTTTCGCCTTTGATGAAAGTGCACCACGCATTCTATTAACTGGATGTCCTATAGGAAGTGGTTCTGAAAAAGTACTAAGAATACTTGAAGAGTCAGGGGCTAGTGTAGTAGCTTTAGAAAATTGTACTGGATACAAAGGGTTAGATGTACTTGTTGACGAAGACAAGGACCCTATTACAGCATTAGCAGAAAAGTATCTGTCAACTCCATGTTCTTGTATGACAAACAACAATGGCAGACTAGATTTAATTGAAAGGTTGGCAAAAGAGTATCAAGTAGATGGTATAGTGGATCTTACATGGCAAGCATGTCATACCTATAACATTGAATCCTTTACAGTTAAAAACTTTGCAAAAGATGTTCTAAATCTTCCTTTCCTTCAAATTGAAACAGACTATTCTGATTCAGATGTAGGACAAATAAAGGTAAGGGCAGAAGCATTTATAGAAGGAATAAAATAGTGAAATAAGAGCCAATGGCTCTTTTTTCAGATAGTCAAATATTACCATAAATAATGTAGTAGTATTTGAGCAATTGTTCTCAAAGGAGTGATTACATGTATAGTGTTGGAATTGATGTAGGTTCAGTAGCAGCTAAAGCAGTAGTATTTAACGGTAAGGAAATAATTGCAAAGGAAATAATACCTACTGGCTGGAGTCCTAAAGAATCAGGAGAAAGATTATATGAAATGATTACCTCAAGCGCCAAAATTCAAAGACATGAAATTAAAGAAATAGTTGGAACTGGTTATGGTAGAGTGGCATTGACATTTATAGATAGAAAAGTAACTGAAATAACTTGTCATGGGAAGGGCGCTCACTTCATCGATTCTAATATTAGAACAGTCATTGATATTGGAGGACAGGATAGTAAGGTAATAAAACTAGATGAAAAAGGAAATATAGTTGATTTCTTAATGAATGATAAATGTGCAGCGGGAACGGGGCGCTTTTTACAGGTAATGGCCCATGCACTAGGAATAGATGTAAGTGAACTATCATGTATTGGAGAAGGTGCAACCCCTGAAACTATAAGCAGCATGTGCACTGTATTTGCAGAATCAGAGGTTATAAGTTTAATGGCAGCTGGAGCATCAAAGGAGAGTATAGCAGCAGGATTGTTACAATCAGTATGTAGCAAAACTTATACTCTTGTTAGTAAAGTTGGAGTTGAAAATAAAGTTTTCTTTTCCGGTGGTGTATCTAGAAATTATTTACTTAGAGAGTTTATAAGTAAAAAGCTAGGAGTTGAGGTGTTTTCATCAGAGCTTGCACAATATTTAGGAGCCATAGGCGCAGCAGTAATTGGTTATGGAGGTTAGCTAAGACTTATTTTTATTAGTCTTAGCTTTTTATTTTGCATAAAGAGTAAATAGTATAAATAAAAAAATAAGACACTATGTATAATAAAAAGCTAATTTTATTGATAAAAAAGCTGAGTGATAATATATGAAAACAACACAAGATTATGGTAATGATGGAAATTGAAGATTGTTTATTATGATAATGGGTATGTAATAAATATACAAAACTTAAGAGTAAAGGAGTGATTTTATGTCCAAAGTAAGAAGTATAGATAGATATTTTAATGGTGATAAAGCTACAGATGGGGCAGGGGTAAAATTATATCGTACATTCGGATATTATCAAATTCCAGATTTCGATCCTTTTTTAATGATGGATTTTTTTGACTCAGAAAATCCCGAAGACTATATAAAAGGATTTCCATGGCATCCCCATAGAGGAATAGATACAGTAACATATCTAATATCAGGAAAAATGGAACATGGTGATAGTTTAGGTAATAAAGGAACTTTAAGTGATGGAGATTGTCAATGGATGACTGCAGGATCAGGAATTATGCACCAGGAAATGCCAAAGCCATCACCTAAGATGTTAGGAGTACAGCTTTGGGTCAACTTGCCTAAAAGAGATAAAATGATTAAACCCCAATATAGAGATATAAGAAAAGATATGGTACCAGAATATAAGGATGAAAATACTATTGTGAGAGTACTTGCTGGTAAATACAAAGGAATTGAAGGCCCTTTAAAGGGCTTAGCTTTAGATTCAATTTTCTTAGATGTCGAGCTAAAACCAAATACAGAGTTTGAGTACTATTTTGACCCCGGTTTCAAAGCTTTTACATTTTTGGTACAAGGAGAAGCTAATTTTAATCCAGAGAAAGAAGAATTAGTAAATTACCCAAAAGGAGTACTTTACTCAGAAGGTGAATATGTTAAAGTATCAACAAAAGAAAAAAGTGGTAGATTTCTACTAGTTGCTGGAAAACCTCTAGATGAACCTATTGCTTGGGGAGGACCAATAGTTATGAATACAAAAGAAGAATTGGATCAAGCATTTAAAGAAATAAAAGAAGGAACTTTTATTAAATAAGAGAGCGAAAGACACGAATAGCTTTTGTACATGTGAATAAAAAACATTGAGGTTTCAATACTTTCAAAAATAAAACTTCAGTGTTTTTTATTTTTGCCATAAATTAGGGCTAGCTAATCTTCCACAAGTAGAAATACATTTCTTTTTTCTAAAATAGATAGGTCGCCTTTTATTGCTGATTAAACAAATAGAAGAGCTTCACATTTATAAGCTTAAGGATTTTTTGTTTGACATAAAGGGTAAATAGTATAAAATGAAAAATAAATAAAGATAGATTTACAAGGGGAGATGGTTATGTTTGTTTTATATGACAAAGAAAAGCAGTTAAAGCCTGTTAAGATTTGGCTGGATAATGTAGAGCAATTAGATAGAGATTGTCTACAACAGGCACTAAATCTTTCAAACCTTCCATTTATACATAAGTGGGTAGCTTTGATGCCTGATACTCATTCTGGTTTTGGAATGCCTATTGGAGGAGTAATTGCTTGTGAAGGAATAGTTATCCCTAACGCAGTAGGAGTAGATATTGGATGCGGTATGGGATTTGTTAATACAAATATACACAAATCAGAACTAAATGAAAAAGAGTATAAGAACCTTGTAGGTCAAATTATGAGAGATATACCTACAGGATTTAATCACCATAAAGACAAGCAGACTAGCAGAGTCTTAGCTCAATCTGAAAAAGATAATTCCTATAAAAACAACAAGGATTTGTATGATGAAATAGACAGGGGATATTATCAAATTGGGACATTAGGTGGAGGAAATCACTTTATTGAGTTACAAGAGGATGATAAAGGGTTTATTTCAATAATGGTTCACTCTGGTAGCAGAAATTTCGGATACAAAATTGCAAAGTATTATAATATATTAGCAAAAGAGCTTAATGAGAAATGGAATACAAAGGTTCCTGCTGAATATGATTTGGCTTTTTTACCTATAGATACTCCTGAAGGAATGGAGTATATAAAATGGATGAATCTTGCCTTAGATTTTGCATGGGAGAGTAGAGGAAAAATGATGGATGTGGTTAAGGATAAATTATCTATGCAGCTTCCGAATATTGAATTTAGTAATGAAGTCAATGCTCATCATAATTATGCTTCATTAGAAACCCACTATGGGAAAAAAGTATGGGTACACAGAAAAGGTGCAATTTCTGCTGAAAGAGGTAAATTAGGAATAATCCCAGGAGCTATGGGTAGTTACTCATATATTGTGGAGGGTTTAGGAAATCCAGAATCTTTTAATAGCTGTTCTCATGGTGCAGGAAGGAAAATGTCTAGGGAGCAAGCTAAAAAGGAGTTTTCAGTTGAGGAAACCATACTAGATTTAAAAGAACAAGGAATAATATTAGGCAAAAGCAAAAAGTCTGATGTAAATGACGAAGTGAGATGGGCATATAAAGATATTGATTTTGTCATAGAACAAGAGCTTGATTTAATAAAGCCAATAAAAAAACTTAAGACTTTATGCGTTATAAAAGGTTAATTTTACTGTTTAAAAAGCTGGAGGCTACCATATGAAAATAACATATCCGGAAGAAGTTGAAATTATTTTTAGAAAATTAAATAACAATGGATATTCTAGATATATAGTTGGAGGTTGTGTAAGAGATATCCTATTATGTAAAGAGCCCTTTGATTGGGATATATGCACAGACGCAAGACCTGAGGACATACAAAGAATTTTTAAAGAATTTTATACAATTCCTACAGGAATAAAGCATGGTACAATAACTGTAGTAGTAAATGAAAAAAACTTTGAGGTTACAACTTTTAGAACAGATAAGGATTATATCAATCATAGAAGACCTAGAGAAGTAGAGTTTACTAATAATGTTTATGAGGATTTAAAACGAAGAGATTTTACAATCAATGCCCTTGCCTATAATGAATTTGATGGGCTTGTTGATTGCTTTAATGGATTAAAAGACTTAAAAGAAAAAATAATAAGGACTGTTGGCAATGCTGATGAACGGTTCAACGAAGATGCACTACGTATTATAAGAGGAGTAAGATTTTCAGCACAACTTGGCTTTGAAATTGATGAAGATACTGATTTAGCTATGACAAACAATAGGACTCTTCTTGAAAACATAAGCAAAGAGAGAATTAGAGAAGAATTTTTAAAAATAATTTTAACAGATAAACCATCAGAAGGGATGAAAAAACTAGTTAATCTTAGATTAATGGAATATATAGTACCAGAGCTAATAGATTGTGTAGGATTTGAACAAAAAAACCCTAATCATGATAAGGACGTTTTTAATCATATTATGGAGGTTCTAGACAATACAGAAAAGGATGTTCATCTAAGACTTGCTGCATTACTTCACGATATAGGAAAACCTCAATGTTTTACCGTAGATGAAAATGGAAAAGGACACTTCTATGGGCATCATAAAAAAAGCGCTGAAATAGCAGAAAATATATTAACTAGACTAAAACTCGATAATAAGACAATAGATATTGTAAAGCTGCTAGTTAATGAACATATGTCTAGATACGAATTTTTAAGAGAAAAGAGTATAAAAAAATTTATAAATAAAATTGGTGTAGATAATCTAGACAGGCTTTTTAAACTTCAAGCTGCAGACATAAAAGGTTCTATGCCACCTCATGACTTTTCAAATTTAGAGCATTTAAGAGATGAGTGTACAAGGATAATAAACCAAAAAGAACCTATGACTGTAAAGGATTTAGATATTGATGGACATGATATAATGAATTTAGGCATAAATCAGGGAAAAAAAATAGGGGATATACTAAATTATTTGTTAGATATTGTACTAGAGAATCCTGAGTTAAACAGAAAGGAACTGCTTACTGAGTTTATAAAACAGAAAAAAGAGCAAATTAATTTCAAACAAAAGGAGAATCAGAATAATGACAGCATCTAGTTTTTTAAACAATTTCACAGATATGGAAATAGCATTTGCTGTTTATAGAATTGTTATGAGTATTATTTCATTTGTAATAGTAGGAATAGATAAATCAAGAGCTAAAAAAGGAGATTGGAGAGTAAGAGAAGCTACCTTAATACTATTGTCTTTACTTGGGGGTGCTATTGGAGTATTAATTGGAATGGTGTTTTTTAACCATAAAACTAAAAAGCAAAAGTTTTATATTGGAGTACCCGCTATTTACATATTAAATAGAATAATGACTACAATAATAACAGTGTATTTTAACAAATAACTAATGAAACCTTAGGAGAGATTAACATGAACGATATTTCCTTATTATTTAAAGATATAATATTAGAAAAAAAGCTTATATATGGAGTACTCAGCAACCTAAAGAATAAAGGAGAAGATACTTTTAATAAGGTTAATATTAAGCCAGTATTGATTAAAGAAGAAGAAAAGCTTCAATTTACTTTTGAATACGAGAAAAAAGTTTTACATAAGAATCTAGATTCATTAGAGGCAGTAGAGGAGTTAGAAAAATTATTAGAGGAATACTTTAGACAAGCTATGCTATTTACTACAGAGGCAGACTATCAAATATTAATTAGCAAAAAAGGAAAAAGCACAATTCTTAAAAAGAAGCCTACAAAAGCAAATATAGATTTAAGTCATAATCGAAAAAAAACATATATTATTGAAGAAGGTACTCCATGTGACTTTCTTATAAGACTTGGTGTAATGAATGAAAATGGAAAGATTTTCTCTAAAAAATATGATAAGTTTAGACAGATTAATAGGTTTTTAGAGATGGTTGCAGATGTTATACCAAGGATAAAGACTGATAAAACCTTGAACATTGTAGATTTTGGATGCGGGAAATCATATCTAACCTTTGCTTTATATCATTACTTAATAAATATATTAAATTTAGATGTAAATATCATAGGATTGGATTTGAAGCATGATGTTATCAATTTTTGCAATGAAGTAGCTAAGGACCTTAATTATGATAAGCTTAATTTCATACATGGTGATATCAAAGATTTTCAGGGCTTTGACAATGTAGACATGGTAGTAACGCTTCATGCCTGTGATACAGCTACAGATGCTGCATTAGTCAAGGCTGTAAATTGGGAAGCCCAAGCAATACTTTCAGTACCATGTTGTCAACATGAACTTTTAGACATTATTCACAATCCAATAATGACTCCAATGGAAAAGCATGGAATTATAAAAGAAAAGCTGTCATCTTTAGTGACAGATAGTCTTAGAGCAAACATTTTAGAGATACTAGGGTATTCTACACAACTTTTGGAATTCATAGACATGGAGCATACTCCAAAAAACATACTTATTAGAGCTATAAAGAATGACAACCCAAATAAAGATGCTGTAGCTCAATATTTAGCTTTCAAAAAGTTCTGGGGTATAGAAGAACCATATATAGAAAAGGAATTAGGAGAAAGATTAAGAAAGCACCTAAACTTATAATTTTTCGTTTCCAAAATCAAATAAAATTCAATAATATAAGCAAACTTGAGATTTTTCAATTCATTCAGAATGACCCTATCTGTATCTACATAAGAGACATAGACAGGGTCATCCTTATTTTAAAATTTCAACTGAAGTGACATAAATCATTGGAATAGGATGAGAATGCTCATCATGTGTTTCTTCAACTATCCTTATTTTCCCTGTTACCTTTACTTGGTCCAAGTTTTTGATATCTTTAGGCAGTTCTACATCACTAAAATCAGCAGGTACATCAAACAACAAAGAGTCTCCACCTTCAAAAAAATACTCAATTCCAACGGAATAACCATCTTCAAATTGAAAGAACTGAGCTTCTATGGTTTCCATTTTATCTTTATATTTTTCGGGATTTTCATGAATATCTATTATTTTAAGTACTGTTTCATCATCGATTAATTTCTTCAGCTCATCGATGCTAAGTTGTTGTGGCTGTGATATATCTTCATCAGTCTGATTATCAACTTTTCCAACTAGACCTAGAGTACCTACAGAGCCTAATACTAAAGCAAGCACAATAGGTATAACCACAATTGCCTTTTTATTAAACAAATTAGTTTTTTTCATGTTCTCACTCTCCGTTATATTCATAATAAGAATATTATTAACATATTTTACTTGACACTCATTTAAATAATTCCACTTCACTATGTTTATTATTATAGTATAATAAGACATAAAAGGACAATTAAAATATTAAAAGAAGGAGATTGGTTATGGGAGAAATAAAATTTGAAGTCATCGAAGAGATTGCAGTGATTTCGGAATCAGCAAAAGGCTGGACCAAGGAAATAAATCTAATTAGCTGGAATGATAGAGAAGCAAAATATGATATTAGGGATTGGGCACCTGACAAAGAAAAGATGGGAAAAGGCATAACTTTATCAAAAGATGAATTAATTAAGTTAAGAGATGCTTTAAATAAAATGAAACTATAATTTAAGTGGGAAGGTATAGAATGGAGAATAAAATTATAATATATACAGATGGGGCTTGTTCTGGAAATCAACATAATGAAAATATAGGTGGATACGGAGCAGTACTAATTTATAGAGATAATAAAAAAGAAATATTTGGTGGCGAAATCAATACAACCAATAATAGAATGGAATTAACAGCTTGTATTAAAGCACTTCTGGCCCTTAAAAAGAAAGATATACCTGTAGAAATACATACAGATTCTGCCTATCTATGTAATTGCTTTAATCAAAAGTGGTACGAGAAGTGGCAAAAAAATGGTTGGATGAATTCTAAAAAGGAACCTGTTGAAAATAAGGATTTATGGATGGAATTAATTAATCTAGTTGACAGTTTTAATAGTATAAGATTTATAAAAGTAAAAGGACATAGTGGAGTAGAGCTTAATGAGCTTGCCGACGCATTAGCTAATAAAGGTATGTCTGAAATGAAGAAGTAGAATTGCGAATCAGGTGTAATGATTTTGTAACACCTTGTATTTAGAAATAAAGTAAAATATATTATATGGCTAATTTTATATTTGTATCATTATAGTATTACAAAATAATCTTATGGAGGTTTTAGTAGCATATGAGGAAATATCCAGTCTTATTAACATTAACGGCACTTATCTTAGCATTATCCTTATTAGTTACGGGTTGCCAAGTATCAAAGAATCCAGCAGGTGGTAAAGTTGTACAAGCAGACACTACCAATGTGGATAAAAATGAACAAAAAGATGATAACAAAGAAATGTCAGAAGAAGAAAAAAAGGCAGAACTTGAAAAGAAAATAGAAGAAAGAAAAGCCTTAGAAGAACAAAGAAAGCAAGAACTTGGTGAATTTTATGTACCTCTGTTATCTTTAGATGACGAAAGGGAAATAGAAAGGATAGAAGCTAAGGGACTTTTTGTTACAGGTAATGTAGCAGGTATGCCTGTAGACAAATCAAATGTAGAAATGTATGCCCAATACACCAAAGCTTTAGGAGAAAATGATAGTGCAAAAATAAGTGAATTAAAATCAAAGGTAGAAAAGCTTAATAAGTTTGAAAAAATACTTGGCATTGCAGTAGCCACTGAAATTAATACTGTAGTTATTGACGTAAAAGATGATGATGGAATTATGACTTATAAAAGTGATTTAGCAATAGTTGATCAGGTTGAGGCGAATAGAAATGTTCGAATTAAAGATATAAAAGAATTAATGAATTTACTTAAAGAGTATGATATCTATCCAATAGCGAGAATTGTAACATTTAAAGATAAAAATTTTGCTAGTCACAGAACAGACCATGCTATACAGCTAAAATCAGGCGGGGTTTGGAGAGACAATAAAGGAGTAGCTTGGGTCAATCCATATGATAAGTTTGTATGGAATTATGACATAGCTATTGCGAAGGAAGCAGCTTTAAATGGTTTTAAAGAAATTCAATTTGACTATATTCGCTTCCCAGATAACGCAAACAAATACAATCCTATTACAGAATTCCCTGGTAGAGATGGTAGAGCTAAAGATGAAGCTGTAGAAGGATTTTTAGAATATGCTAAAAAAGAGCTTGAGCATTACAAAGTTAATCTTGCTGCTGATGTTTTTGGAGTAATAACTAGGTCTTGGGATGATAAGCCAGAGGACATTGGTCAAACATGGAGAAAGATGGCTAAAAGTATTGACTATATGTGCCCAATGATTTATCCTAGCCACTATGGTGCTGGTTGGTATGGGTATCCAGTACCAGATAAAGAACCATATGGAGTGCTAGCAGGAGCTCTTAAAGAGGCTATTGAAAGAAATGCTTCCTTAGAAAATCCTCCAATTATTAGACCTTGGATTCAGGGCTTTACAGCACCATGGATTAAGGGGCACATTAATTATACTCCTAAAGAAGTAAGAGACCAAATATTAGCTGGAAAAGAGCTTGGAATTAATGAATACATTGTTTGGAATGCAGGGAATACTTATGACCCATTGGCATATTTCCCTATGGAGACTGAAAAAAATGTAATCTCTCCAGACAATAGACAAGATAAAGAAAAAGATTTAATAGGTAGAACACCTGATTATGTTTTGAAAGATTATCTAAGTTCTGAGAAGAATAAAGTTTACTCAAGAATGTATCTCCTTACACCAATAAAGGATAGAGTTTTCGCCTATGATGAATTCAAGAAAAGCATAGAGGCTTTAAATTTGAAACTAGTTAAATTTGATGTTAAAGAATATAATTTAGTAGACGAAAACAATGCAGAAGTTAAGTTGTCTTATGAATATAGCACAATGGTTGAAGAAAAAGAGTTTAAGGCAATAAAAGAAGAAGATTCATGGAAACTTAAAAAAGAGAATGGTATATGGAAAGTAATTAGACCTGAAATAAAGCCAATTGAAGTTCAATAATTCACTAGGGATGTTTCGTTTTGCTTACTAGATTAAGAATAAGTTATTAAAGACTACAGGTAGGTCTTATGTTATAGGTAAACTTTTATTAAGATCCTTCGTTTCGCTTAAATGACACTTATTTTGTCACCTTTAGCGTCACCGAAGGGTCTATTGTTTTTTATTATATTGCCATCTACTTGCTAATAAATTAAAATAAGAACATACATACTAAATACATTTGAAAGAGTGAATCATATTGTTTGGATACGTAATACCATATAAAAGCGAGCTTAAAGTTAAAGAATATGATATGTTTAAGGCATACTACTGTGGGCTTTGTAAAACCCTAGGGAGAGAGTTTAATCATATAGTTAGGTTTGGCTTAAACTATGATTTAACTTTTCTAGCACTGCTATTGTCTACAATAGAAGAAGAAAAAGAAGTTATTACAAGAGAGGGTTGCATTGCAAATCCCCTTAAAAAGAAAATGATAGTAAACACAAACAAATCATTGGTTTACACAGCAAATATTAGTATTTTGCTAATTTACTTTAAACTATTAGATGATTGGAAAGATGAAAAATCCATTAAATCACTAATGGCAACTATTCCTTTTTTATTGCCACTTAAAAAAGCCAGAAATGAATATAATAATAAGGCCCTTGCAATAAAGAGGCATTTAGATAATCTTTCAGAATTAGAAAAAAATAAATGCAATACAATAGACGAAGCAGCAGATGTATTTGCAAAACTAATGGAAGAAATATCGGTACCAGATTATATAGAGGATCAAAAAACAGAAAGAGTACTTAGGTGGATAGGATACAATCTTGGAAGGTGGATATATATATTAGACGCCTTTAATGATTTGGAAGAAGATATTAAAAATAAAACCTACAATCCTGTACTTCTTCAATATCAGTATAGCAAGGATGAATCTATAGAAGAATTTAAAAAGAGAATAGCGGATTCTATCGAATTCTCTTTGACTATGTCTTTAGAAGCCATAGCAAAAAGTTTTGAGTTTCTCAATATAAGAAAAAATCAAGGTATTATAGAAAACATAGTGTATATGGGTACTAGACATAAGATGGAAGTAGTACTTAATAAAAGGGAGGGATATAATAATGAGAAATCCATTTGAAGTGTTAGAAATTAGAGAAGGAGCTAGTGAAGAGGAGATAAAAGCAGCGTATAAGAGATTAGTTAGAAAATATCATCCAGATCAATATGTAAACAATCCTTTATCAGACTTAGCAGAAGAAAAACTAAAAGAAATTAATGAAGCATATGATTATTTGATGAAAAACAAAGGAAATTATAATAGAAATCAAGGAAGTAATAATTGGGATAACCAGCAATATAATTATAATAATAATTCTAATATTTATGCACAGATTAGAGTCTATATTGAAAGAGGAAATATAAACCAAGCAGATCAAATGCTCGAAGGTATTTCAAATAGAAATGCTGAATGGAATTTTCTAAAGGGAATAATTTTTTTAAGGCGTGGCTGGTATGATATGGCTTATCAGCATATTCAACTAGCAGTTAATCTTGATCCTGCTAATACAGAATATAGAGCAGTACTAAATAATTTAGCTTCAAGAGCAAATACCTATAGAAATATGGGGACAAATAGAGGCTATAGAAACGACCAATCTTTTTGTGAAATTTGCCAATGCTTAATTTGTAGTGACTGTTTATGTGAATGTCTTGGAGGAGATTTAATACGTTGCATTTAGTAGGAGGAGTAGTAGTTGAGAAGATATAATAGTAAATCAAGAAAAATTGCTTTAGGTGGTATAGTGACTCTTTTATCAACAGTATCACTATATGTATCTTCTGTGCTACCAACAAATAGATTGTTTTTCTTTGCACTAAGTACTTTTTTCCTTGCAGCCATTATCATAGAAAATGACGTAAAATTTGCTATACTAGTATATATATCATCATCACTATTGAGCTTTATTATAATTCCAAATAAGGTAGTAGTCCTTCCATATATCATTTTTTTTGGCTATTATGCAATAGTTAAATCATTAATTGAAAGAATAAACATATTGCCAATTGAAATTCTCATAAAGCTTCTGTTGTTTAACTTGTCTACGTATATTACATATTCCTTTGTAAGTAATGTCCTTCTAGGAGAGATAATTATTAAGCTTTCCACTTGGATATTATTTATACTGCTGCAATTGGTTTTTATTATATATGATTATTCTTTTAGTTTGGGTATATATTATTATAGAAATAAAATTAGACCAAAAATCAAAGCAAGATAACTAACTTAAAAGGAGGACATCATGAAATTATTAAAATTTAAAAGTATTATAGTAATATTTATTGCAATACTTCTACTAACTACGGGCTGTGAAAACTTAGGGACATTAGAAGATAGCCATGCATTAGGTGAAAACAGTGAGAAAAACCTGGTGATACACTTTTTAGATGTAGGTCAAGCTGATAGTATTTTTATTCAGTTGCCAAATGGTAAAACATCGCTAATAGATGGAGGAAATAGGGCGGATTCTCAATTAATAATAGATCATTTATAAAAGCTCAAGATACAAAAAATAGATTATCTTATAGGGACACATCCTCATGAAGACCATATTGGAGGACTTCCTGAAGTTGTTAAGAGCTTTGATATAGGCAATGTATATCTTCCTAAGAAATCTGCTTCTACAAAGATATTTGAAAGCTTAGTGACAGAAATAAAGAACAAAGGCTTAAAGGCCATGGAAGGTAAGGGTGGAGTAGATATTATTAATGAAGAAGGGATTAAATTTAGTATTGTTGCTCCAAACTCATCAGATTATAGTGAGACAAATGATTATTCAATAGTTACAAAGTTACAATACAAAGACACATCTTTTGTTTTCACAGGGGATGCAGAAAAACCTTCTGAAGATGAAATGATTAAAAAAGGGTATGATTTATCAGCGAATGTGTTAAAGATAGGACACCATGGAGGTAGAACATCTACATCAGAAGCATTTTTAAATAATGTAAATCCTCAGTTTGCTGTCATATCAGTAGAAAAAGGCAATGATTACGGACATCCACATAAAGAAACAATTGAAAGACTAAAGAAAAAGGGGATAAATATATTAAGAACAGATGAAATAGGCACAATTGTATTTGTTTCAGATGGAGTTAGTATAAAAGTAAGAGGATTAGACTACACTCAAAACAGCTTAGTAGAAAGTGCTAAAGAAAATGTAGAAAAGTATATTGGAAACAAAAATACTAAGACATACCACTCAGAAGATTGCAATGGTTTACCAAATAAAGAAAATCAAATTATATTTAACTCAAAATCAGATGCAGAAAATGAAGGTTACAAACCCCATAATGTATGCATTAAGAAATAGAGGTGAAAAATTTGAAGGGAATAATAGATAGGTTTGAAGAAGATTTTGCAGTTGTGGAACTGGAAGATGGGACAATGAAAAATATTCTGAAAGACTTATTGCCTAGAGATGCAAAAGAAGGAACTGTTATAATAATAGATGGAGATAAAATCTATATTGATGAAGATGAAACAGAAGAAAAAAGAAAGAAAGCAGATGAGCTTTTAGAAGATTTATTTAGTTAGTCACTCATAAGAGTGACTTTTTTTATTTTCTTTTTTAAAAATAAATAAAATTATTTAATAATGAATAAATATACATTATTCATAGAATATACAGTTCGCAAAAAAATACAATTAAGTTAACAAACAAAATGAAAACGTTATCTGCTTTTTTATATATAATTTCATTAATTATAATTATGCTAAATCCAATGAACTCAACAGCTTTCTAATAAAAAACTCTAAAAAAATTGCTTGCAATTATATACAAAAACATGTATTATTATAAAATCAATGAAAAACAGAGGAGGAGTCATAATGACACAAAAAATTAAAAATATTGTAGTACTTGTGTTAGTGTTAGCATTAACAACTGTTATATTTACTGGATGTGGAAAAGGTGAAGGTAATTCCAAAGCTGAGGGGCTTAATAGTAGCCTAGATAAAATTAAAGCTTCAGGAAAGATAGTTCTCGGTACAAGCCCAGATTATCCACCTTATGAGTTTCATAAAGAGATAAATGGAAAAGATAACATAGTTGGCTTCGATATAGCAATAGCTGAAGAAATAGCAAAAGATTTGGGTGTGAAACTAGAAATAAAGAGCATGGAGTTTGGCGGTTTATTAGCAGATTTGAAGACTGGCAAAGTTGATTTTGTATTAGCAGGAATGACTCCTGATGCGGAAAGAGCAAAGGAAGTAGACTTTTCTAATATTTATTATAATGCAGAGCATGGACTTGTTATAAACAAAAAAGATATTGACAAATATAAAGAGATAGCTGATTTAAAAGGAAAAAATATAGGTGTTCAAAAAGGTGCTATACAAGAAGATATTGCTAAGGAGCAAATAGAATCTCCGCAAATAAAAGCACTTGGAAAAGTATCTAATTTAATGCTGGAACTTAAAACAGGAAAGATTGATGCAGTTGTAGTAGAGCAGCCTGTAGCACAAGCATATGTAAAGAATAATGATGCATTACATGTGACTGATATTGTATTCAAAGATGAAGATGGTGGTTCTGCAGTAGCTGTTAAAAAAGGAAATAAAGAGTTAGTTGATGTTATTAACAAAACCATAGAAAGACTTAAAAGTGAAAATAAGATAGATCAATTTGTAATCGAAGCAAATGAAATAATGGATAATGAATAGAGGCTAATATAAGCTAATATAAGCTAATATATGTAGCATAGCCCTATAATTAGGAGGTAGAAATTTGTTAGACTTTAGTTTTTTGAGTAAATACTATATGTTCTTTTTAATAGGTGCAAAAAACACTATAATTATAGCAGCTTTTTCTGTGCTATTTGGTGTAGTGTTAGGAACTCTATTAGGCATAATGAAACAATCAAAAATTTGGATATTAAAGACTATTTCAACGGCTTATATAGAGTTTGTTAGAGGAACACCTTTATTAGTGCAATTATTTATAGTTTATTATGGTTTACCGATAAATCTTTCTGCAATACTAGCAGGAGTTGTGGCGCTAACTTTAAACAGTGGTGCTTATGTGGCTGAGATAATTAGAGCAGGAATAGAGGCAGTTGATAGAGGACAGGTGGAAGCAGCAAGATCACTTGGTATGACTCATATTCAATCAATGAGGCACATTATTTTACCCCAAGCGTTAAAAAACATACTTCCTGTATTGGGTAATGAATTTATTACAGTTATAAAGGAATCTTCTATAGTATCAGTAATAGGTATTCCTGAGATAATGTATAATGCTGAAACCGTAAGAGGTAATACTTTTAAACCTTTTGAACCTCTTTTGGTTGCAGCAGTAATTTATTTTGTATTGACATATTCATTATCTAAATTGGTGGGACGTGTGGAAAGGAGGTTAAGAACAAGTGATAGAAGTTAAAAATTTATATAAAAAATTTGGTGATTTAGAAGTTTTAAACAATATAACTACAAATATAAATAAAGGGGAAGTTCTAGTTATTATAGGGCCTAGTGGTTCGGGAAAAAGTACCTTTTTAAGATGTCTTAATTTACTTGAAGAGCCTACATCAGGAGAGATTATTTTCGAAGTAAAATCTATTACAAGTAAAGACAATTATATAAATTTGCAG
>CAYYDM010000028.1:0-29696 GCA_964470635.1 uncultured Clostridia bacterium
TTTATTTGTTCGCTATACTCAATGTGGACAACCTAATTGTTAATAATTTCTTTTCATCTGGTTGTAAAGAATTTTTGCTATACCTATACCATTGCCACCTTTGCTTATGCTACTGGCTAGTTCTTGGTCAAACATATCCTCAAACATTTCTCTAGCTGTACTCTTTTCTATTAGCTCGCTTTCTGGTATTGTTGAACGCATGGATTTTAGAAGTATATGTGTAAATATAGCTTCAAAATCCTGGCATGCTTTCATCAGTGCCTTGTCATTTTCTTTATTGCTGGCATTCTCAGCAGCTTGCCTTATTCTGTCCTCATTATAGGTGTTTGTATTTATTAGCATATTAGTGTTTGGATCTATTATATTCATAAAATCACCTTAATTAATTAGTCTATCTTCTTAGGCTATTTGCCATTTGAAGCATTTCATCTGATACTTGTATTGCCTTTGAGTTTATTTCATAAGCTCTTTGTGCTGTTATCATTTTTACCATTTCTTCTACTACCTGAACATTTGAAGCCTCAAGGTATCTTTGTACAACTTTACTATCCATTTCTTCTGGCTCTAGTAAATATTCTTCACCAGATGCAGCTGTTACACTAAGTAAGTTTTGTCCTTCACTTAAAAGACCTGCTGGATTCATAAAGTTAACTAACTTTAATCTTCCTAGTTCAACTGTTTCACCATCTACATCCTTTGCAGTTATGTAACCTAATTGATCTACAGTTATATCTTTCATGCCATTTTCTATTATTATCTCGTCATCGTCTTCATTAAGTACCGTATATCCATCTGATGTCACCAACTTAGCTTCATCACCGTCTACACTTAGTTTAAAGCTTCCATCTCTTGTATATCTTACTTGGTCATTAGGTAATAGTACTGCAAAGAAGCCTTCGCCATCTATTGCAAAGTCAAGATCATTTTGTGTTTCTATTAAGCTTCCTTTTCTAAAATCTCTTGTTGTTGCACTAGGCATTACTCCATGTCCTACTTCAAGATTTACAGGAGCTCCTTGATCATCTCTTAAGTTTGTCTTTTTAATAGCTACGTATAAAAGGTCTTTAAATTCTGCTCTTTGTGTTTTGTATCCGTTTGTATTCACATTTGCTAAGTTGTTTGAGATTGTGTCTATGTTCAATTGTTGAGCCTTCATGCCTGTTGCAGCGGTCCAAAGTGATCTAATCATATATTTTTACCTCCTACACTCTTCCCAACTCGTTTACTATCTTGTCTAAAAGTTCATCCTGGGATTTGATGACTTTTTGATTGGATTCATAGCTTCTATATGCGGATATCATGTTCACCATTTCTTTTATAGTATTTACGTTTGAAGTCTCTAGATATCCTGATAATACTTGTCCATCAAATAAAGCTTCTTCTGCCTCTACATTGCCAACTGTTTTATATAAATTGTTTCCTTGTTTTCTTAGATATTCTTTATTGTCAATTCTCACTATATCTAGACGATTTTCGACTTGTCCTTCTACTATTATATCACCATCAGTGCCAATTTCGAAACTATTACCTGATAGTACTATAGGACCATTTTGTCCAAGTACGGCATAGCCTTCATTTGTCACAAGCTCCCTATTAGCATTTAGCAAGAATGAACCATCTCTTGTATAGGATATTCCATTTGGAGTCTGTACTTTGAAAAATCCATCTCCCTCTAATGCAAGGTCCAGCTTATTTCCTGTTTCCATTAGGACTCCTGGTGTGTAGTCAATAGCTATTTTATCAAATCTAACTCCACCACTAGTAGTGCCTATAACATTAAAAGCTGGAAATGTTATTAGATTATCTACTATCTGACCATTAGAAATTACATTTCCTCTATTATCAATTTCAATATTTCTGTCTTCTACTCTAATTGGACCATTTTTCCCTAGAACATAATTTTCGCCATCTGATTTAAGGTCATCATTTAGATTTTTATAATATGTTTTTAGATATCCATTATCGTCAACTGTAAACCTTAGACTTCTGCTATAACCTATTCCTGCTGGGGTACTTACTTTAAAGTATCCAGAATTTATGTTCAATGTATAGGTATTCTCATCCCTCTGAATGTCTACTCCTCTAAAGGCTTTGTGGTTGTCCATGTCTATTCTGTCATTAATCTTGCTTAGAAGTACCTCTGGGAATGATTCTGATATAGCTATATCTTTTTTAAATCCAGTAGTATTGGCGTTGGCAAGATTGTTAGATATTACATCTAGATTTTTTTGATTCATCAATAGACCAGAAGCAGCTATATACATAGAATTATTCATTAAATCAGCTCCTATTCGTAGTTCCTTTTTCTCTGTTCATCTGATAATACGCTATTTTCAAGGACATCGACCCAATCTAGTGCCTTTCCTGTACCTACTGCAACACATGATACTGGATCTTCTGCTATATGAACTGGTATGCCAGTACGTTTACTAATTAGCTTGTCCAGTCCCCATAACAATGAGCCGCCACCTGTCATTACTATACCAATATCACCTATGTCTGCTGCTAACTCTGGTGGTGTCCTTTCTAGTACGGAGTGTACAGTTTCTGCTATTGCTGTTACTGGCTCTTCTAATGCCTCTAGCATTTCATCTGATGTAATATTTATAGTCTTTGGCAGACCTGTGACTAAATTTCTACCTCTAATATCCATAGATATCTCTTTCTCTCTTGGATAAGCAGTTCCTACAGTTATCTTTAATTCTTCAGCACTTCTTTCTCCGATCATTACATTATGTTTCTTTCTTATATATCTAACTATTGCCTCGTCAAATTTATCCCCTGCTACTTTTATTGATTTACTAACAACTATTCCTCCAAGAGAAATCAAAGCTACGTCCGTAGTTCCTCCACCTATGTCTACTATCATATGCCCAGTTGGCTCTGTTATATCTAATCCTGCTCCTATAGCAGCTGCTATAGGCTCTTCTATTAAGTATGTCTTTCTAGCACCTGCTTGATTGCTTGCTTCTAAAACTGCTCTTTTCTCTACTTCTGTTACTCCGCTTGGGACACATACGATGATTCTTGGTTTGAAAAGCATCCTTCCTGCAGACTTCTCTATAAAATATTTGAGCATTCTCTCTGTTACTTCATAATCAGAAATAACTCCGTCTCTAAGTGGTCTTATGGCTACTATATTGCCAGGAGTTCTTCCTAGCATTCTCCTTGCCTCTTCTCCTACAGCTAATAGCTTGTTTGTGTTTTTATCTATGGCTACTACTGATGGCTCTTGCAGTACTATCCCCTTACCTTTTATGTACACTAATATACTGGCAGTCCCTAGGTCTATTCCCATATCAGATCTAAAAGAAAACATATCTCAACCCCACTTTCACGTATTTTATCACATGGCTGATATAATCGCCTCATAAAGAACATAGTTATCCTTGTACTTGTTTATTCTAGAAATTTTCCAAAATTCCTCTTTTTTTCTTCTTAATAAAACAAAAAATATTATCTCTTGATAGAAATAATATTTTTTGTTTACCCCTCTATATAAATTTTTTTCTTTAATCCTCATTAGTTATTAATTACTTTGTATTTCATCTTTGTTGCTTTGCCACCCCTAATGTGTCTTTCTGCCTTGTTCATGTCGAGCACTTTTTTTACATTATTTGCTACAAGAGGGTTTATCTTGGGAAGACGTTCGGTCACGTCCTTATGTACGGTGCTCTTACTTACACCGAAAACCATAGCAGTCTGTCGTACTGTAGCATTTTCGTTTATTATATATTTTGCAATCTCCAATGCTCGTTCTTCTATATAATCTTTCAACTTAGTTAACCCCCTTTGACGGTATTCTTGAAATTATGAGTCTTTTTTAATAATATTTATGCACATTTATGCAACATTAGAACTACTGATAACTTGCTACACTTTTATTTTTTTAAGATTATTTAAACTTCGGTAAATAATTTTTAGGATTTACATTTTTTCCATCTTTAATTACTTCAAAGTGTAGATGAGGTTCATCTGCTAATTCAATCCCTATTCCCTTGCCTATTCCACTTATTGCGTCACCTTTTTTTACTTTTTGACCAATCTTCACCATTTCATCTGTAGATAAACATCCATATTTTGTTTTTAGACCATTTTCATGTTCTAAGGTTATGACTATTCCTAGCTCGCCCTCTTTTTCTATTTGTGAAACTGTTCCGTCTAAAGCTGCCTTTACTGCTGTTCCTTCATTTGCTTTTATGTCGATTCCATTATGTGTAGTCCATTGCTCAAGTGTTTTTGAATATACTAGTTTGTTATCTGCATAATCCATACTTATGCTGCCTAGTGTTGGTTGTGCCATTACTGTAACTGCTTGTTCTTTTGAGGATGTAGTTGAGGTTGATGTAACCTTTGTCTTTTGTTCTTCTGGAGTCACGGCTCCTTTGTCTTTTGTATCTTTGGTCGCTGAGTTTTTATCTATTTCTATTAATGTGACATCTTTACTCTGTTCTTCTTTTGAGTTTTCAATGTCATCAAAATAGCCTTCTGCAAATTCTAGGTAGTCGATATTTTCTAGGTTATTTGTTTTGTTAAAATTGTTTTTTGACACCCAAACTGCTGTAGTTGCAACTATGCATATACAGATAAATAAGATTACGTAAAAGCCATCCTTATCTGTAATTACTTTCATTCCCCTTGATATCTTGCTTATTATTGGATTTTTATTTTTATGATTGCTTTCTGGTTCTCTATTAAACTCGTCCATACGCCTCACCTCCATTAGATATTGTGACCAACTTTAGAAAATTCATACATGAATTAAAAAATTTTTTGCAAAAAAAGAGATTCTTCGTTTCACTCAGAATGACAGTGCTGTTGTCATTCTGAACGAATGTGAAGAATCTCTTAGTTGGCTATATTCTATGGATTTAGGAATAACGAGAGCATCCCCTACTTATACTTCGTTATCTCCACTCCTTGGTAATAATGTTTTAGTATTTCTTCATAGGAGCTGCCGTTTTTAGCCATTGCATTTGCTCCCCATTGGCTCATACCTACTCCATGACCGTTGCCAAGGGTTTCTATTTCAATATTGTCTCCTATTAGATTTATTTTGAAATTAGTTGAATTTAGATTAAAGAGTGTTCTAAAATCTCTTCCTTCTATGATTTTATCTCCTATCATTAATTTTTTTATTCTACCTGTTTCGCTTTTATCTGCTACTTTTATTACTTGTGTAACATTTTTCTTTGTAATTTTAATATTCGGTACTATTTCTTGTATTTTTTTAACAAAATCGTTAAAAGTCATTGTGATACTTACTTTGAACTTAGGTGAACTTTCTTCATTTGGACTTGCAACTGCTCTTAAATAAGGCTTTGCTGTTGCAAATACGTTTTCTGAGTCTTCTGTCATACCTCCACTTGTTGAGTGGAACATTGCATCTATTAGTTCTCCCTCATATGTTACTACCATGCTTTTTGTATCATCTACAGCCTGAACTATTTTAGGCCAATACTCTGTAATCCACCCTTGACCATGCATCTGACCTAGCTCTTCTAATGTAAGATATGCTTGACAATGGATACCTGTGCAAAGTGGTGCTGTTATATGTTCAGGATTGCCGTCCTTAAATCTTTCTATGCGATTCAATGCATATGTTCTAGCAGCTATGGTCTGAGCCTTTAAGGCTTCTATATGAAATGCTGCTGGCATCTCTGCAGCTACTACTCCCTTTAAATATTCTTCTAGCTCCATTTCGTCTGTGCTACCTGTTTTTATATTATAGACTTTTACTAATTCCTTTCCCTCTATGATTTTCTGTTGTTCATCCTTTATTGGAGTTCCTTCCTTATTCATCTCACAACCTTTTACTAAGAATAATGGTAGCAGTATAGTCATAAAAAGAATGAAAATTACATACGCCGCTATGTTTTTCATACATGTTGTCCCCCTGTTTATTAGATTTCCTATCCTATACTAATTAATTCTATGCTAGGGGGATAAGCTATATGAAAAAAAAATTAAGGAGCGGATTAATCCGCTCCTATTAGTTTGCTAATTCTAGTCTGCTAGTTTTAGTTTGCTGGTATTAGTATTTCTTGTCCTGGGAATATTAGATGTGGATTCTTTAGGTTATTGAATTCAGCTAGTTTTTCCCATACTAATCCAAATTGTTTTGCTATCTTCCATAATACGTCTCCAGGTTTTACTACGTATTTTTGTGTTGTAGCTGCTGCAGCTGGTACTTCTACTTTTGGCTCTTCAGCTTTTGGTTCTTCTACTACTGGTTGCTCTACTTTTGGTTCTTCAACAACTGGCTCTTCTACTACTTCTTTTGCTATAACTGTCATTCTTGGTCTTGCTTCAGCTGGTATTGAATCTAGTTTCTGAATGTACTCTAATAGTACTTCGTCAAGAGCTGGAAGCTCAACTACAAGAGTTCCTTCTTTAAACATTACATAGTCGTCTCCACCTGTTGCCATAAAGTCGTTTGTAGCTACTTTATATGTTTTAGCTAAATCTAGAGGTGCTCCACCTACTTTTACGTCTTTAACTCTCTTTCCTGCTTCTTGATTTAAATCTAAAGTAAATGTTAAACCTGCAACTTGTGCGAATGATCCTGCTGGCTCTGGATAGCTCTTAGTTCCGTGTTCAAGAGCAGCTAACACTTGAGCTCCAGTATATTCTTTAACTACTACATAATTACCAAATGGAAGGACTGTAATAATTTCTCCCATAGTGATATCTCCAACATCTATTGATGCTCTTATTCCACCACCGTTTGTAATTGCTATATCAGCTTTTGAAATATTAAGCATAGCATCAGTTATAAGATTTGAAAGATTAGTTTCTCCTCCTCTTACATTGTTTCTTTCTCCGTCAAGCTTAACGTCAGTCTTACTTACAACTACATCTGTAATTACTTTGTTTGCATCTTCTGTTTCTTTTATTAAAGCCAATATGTCAGCATTTGATTCTATCTCTGCTGCCGCTTCTTTACTTATTAATAGAGGTTCTTTAGTAACTATTTTACCATCTTTAAATGTTAAAGTTACTACACCAAAATTAGCATTATATCCGCCTGTTTGTGCTATAAGAGTATCCTTAACAACTTTGCCCTCATTTAAAAGAGTATGGCTATGTCCATCTACTATTAGGTCTATTCCTTCTACTTCTTCTGCTATTTTATCAGATGTAATTTTACTACTTTCGTCTAAGCCAATATGTGTAAGTGCTATGATAGCATCCACTTTTTCTTCTTTTAGCTTAGCTACCATTTCCTTAGCTTTCTCTATAGGATCTGCAAATGTTAATCCTTCAACATTCTTAGGATGTGTCATATATGATGTCTCTGGAGTTGAAAGACCGAATATACCTATTTTTAAACCTCCAACTTCTTTGATAACATAAGGTTCTAATAATGTAGAACCATCTTTTTTAACTACGTTAGCAGATACTATTGGGAATTCCATCAAGCCTTTTAACTCTAGTAATCTTTCTTGACCATAGTTAAAGTCATGATTTCCAGGAGTCATCACATCATATCCAATTGCATTCATAATCTTGACAACACTTTCGCCTTTGGAAATAGTCGCATATGTTTGTCCATGTAGCGTATCTCCTGCATCTACTACTAGTACATTTGGATTTGCTTCCTTAAGCTCTTTTATCTTAGTAGCAATCTTAGAAAATCCTACACCATCTTTGTCTAAAACTCTTGAATGGGTATCGTTTGTATGTACTATTGTAACCGTTACTGTGTTTTCCTCTGCATACACTCCTGTTACAGGAGCAAATACTAGCCCTAGTACCATTGAAAGCATAACTAGTAGACTAAGAATTCTTGTTTTCTTGAAATTCATTTTAAATCCTCCTTCTTGTTTTTTATTTTTTTGCATATTAATAAATGTTATTCTACAAAAGGAGGAAAATTCCTTCCAATTTTGAAAAATTGTACAAGAATCTTAATGATGAAATAAAAAAAGGACAAGGGTTTTTCCCTTATCCTACTTAGTCTTCTAGTCTATATATTTTAGCTCCTAAACTTGCAAGCTTTTGTTCTATATCTGTATATCCTCTATCTACATGGTATATATCGCTTATTTCTGTGGCTCCATCTGATACAAGTCCTGCTAATATAAGTGCTGCACCTGCTCTTAAATCTGTAGCTTTTACTGGTGCTCCCATCATCTTTTTAGTACCTTGTATGATTGCGCTTCTTCCATCTATCTTTATATCTGCTCCCATTCTTTTCAACTCATCTACATGCATAAATCTATTTTCAAATACTGTTTCGATCATTACGCTAGTTCCATCAGCTACACTCATAAGTGCCATGAACTGTGATTGCATATCTGTAGGAAATCCTGGATATGGAAGAGTTTTTATGTCCACTGATTTTATACCATTGTTTGCAATTACCCTTACATTATCTTCGCCTTCTTCTACTTTTACTCCCGCTTCTATAAGTTTAGCTATGATAGGCTTGATATGGCTTGGTATTACATTTTCTATTAAAACATCTCCCCCAGTAATAGCAGCCGCTATCATATATGTGCCTGCTTCTATTCTATCTGGAATTACTGAATGTTTCACTTTTCCTAGCTCTGTTACTCCCTTTATTTTGATATTATTAGTACCTGCTCCTTTAATATTTGCACCCATTTTATTAAGAAAATTAGCCAAATCTACGATTTCAGGCTCCATTGCAGCATTTTCTATTATTGTTTCCCCTTTTGCCATAGTAGCTGCCATCATAATATTTTCAGTAGCCCCTACACTTGGGAAATCTAAGTATATCTTATCGCCAATAAGCCTATCTGCATATGCTTCTACATATCCATGACCTACATCGATTTTAGCTCCTAAAGCTTTAAATCCTTTTAGGTGTAAGTCGATAGGTCTTGTTCCTATTGCACATCCACCTGGAAGCGATATTCTTGCTTTCCCCATCCTGGCCAATAAAGGTCCCATCACTAAAAAAGAAGCCCGCATTTTTCTCATCAGCTCATATGGTGCTTCAATATTAAGAATTTTAGAAGAATTTACTTCTAATATGTTTTTGTTAACTCTATTTATGCCAACGCCTAAAGATGCAAGTACCTCACTTATAACATCTACATCATCAAGACCTGGAATATCTTCAAGA
The DNA here is from genome assembly GCA_964470635.1 of uncultured Clostridia bacterium. GTDB lineage: Bacteria > Bacillota > Clostridia > Tissierellales > Proteiniboraceae > Proteiniborus. Next base: position 9,095 of record CAYYDM010000028.1, read on the forward strand.
GTACATACTTCTGAAGAAAGAAGTGAAGCTGCTATAATTGGTAGTGTAGAGTTTTTTGCTCCACTAATTTTAACAGAGCCTTTTAAAGCTGGACTCTTTTCAACAATTATCTTTGGCACGGTGTCTGTTCCTCCCTTTATGTTCTTTTAACAATAGTTAAATATTAGTATCCTATTGCAATAATCGGGTATCCCATAATTATGTATGTTTTCCCCTCATACTCATTATTACTCAGTGCAATATTTAAATTCATCTTTTTATTTCCTGTATATATAAATCTATCTATATTTGGTGAATAAGCGGAAATACTTACTATATCATCTTCTACTAAGCCTTCTATTTTCTCACCATTTGCTACCGAAAGAACTCTTGTAGCTTTTTTAAGCATATTATCTCTATTCAATTCTGCCCTAAAAGTCCCAATAATGCAATAGGTAATTTCTGTTTTTATATTGTATGATTTATACAAATTGTCAATATTCTTTATAATTTCTTTAATTTTCGTATAATCCTTATCTCTAGTAATGTCCATAACTATGCTAGTTTCACCGCTGCTTTTTTCCTTGTCAAAATAGGAATAAAGTACTACTGTTATCAAGTTATCATTTTCATCTTTCCCATATGCGACTAATTGTGAACTACTAAAGGTTTCTGTATGTACATTCATATATTCTTCATTTTCATTATTAGTATTTATCTCTAGTTCTTTTAAGCCTAATTCTTTTGAGATATGTTCCATCATGATTTTAAGCTGTTCTTCATCTTTATATAATTCGTAGATAGTCCCATTAAAATTAAGGTTGAGTCTAAAAAAATCTGCTCCTGTTTCTTCAAAAGCTTTTATAAATAGCTCTTCGTCTTTAAGATTCGTTTTTTCTGCATATGCAGAATTAATAAATGCTAGTATTATTATAAGTCCAATTGATAGTATACTTTTTACGGTCTTCATGCTTTACCCTCCGTTACATAATTTGAGGAAAGGACTTAAAGAAGCAAAAATGTAAAGGGGGACAAAACATTTTTGCTGTGAAACCATCCTTTCCTCATAATCAAGTATTAACATCTAATGGGGGGTTTTATACACAGATTTTTTTATTTTTTTAGATATACAAATTGAATATTTAACAAAAAATAATAAGCCGGGAATTAATCCCGACTTATTTATTCTTTTTCTTCTGCTACATTTATTCTATTTACTGCTTTTCTAAGGGCAATTTCTGCTCTGGCTACGTCTATATTGTCTCTTCTCTTTAGTCTGTCTTCTGCTCTTTGCTTTGCTTCTTCTGCCCTATCTACATCTATTTCTTCAGGCCATTCTGCAGCATCAGAGATAATAGTTACCTTTTCTTTTCCCACTTCTATATATCCACCTGCAACTGCAGCTATTCTTGTAGTTCCCGCTTGTTTAATTTTTATTTTTCCTATATCAAGTGGAGTTACTAATGGGGAGTGACCCCTTAGTATTCCTAAATCTCCTTCTAAACCTCTTACAATTACCATGTCAACTTCTTCTTCGAAAAACTTTCTATCAGGAGTTACTATTTCTAGCATAAATCCTGCCATTTCAGCACCTCCTAGTATCCCATCTTCTTAGCTTTTTCTACAGCTTCTTCTATAGTTCCTACAAATAGGAATGCAGACTCTGGTAGATTGTCATGCTTACCTTCAAGAATTTCTTTAAATCCTCTAACAGTTTCTTTAATTGGTACATATTTTCCAGGCATACCTGTAAACTGTTCAGCAACGCTAAATGGTTGAGATAGGAAACGTTGAATTCTTCTAGCACGTGCAACTGTTATCTTGTCTTCTTCAGATAATTCATCCATACCTAGTATGGCAATAATATCTTGAAGCTCTTTGTATCTTTGTAGTATCTCTTGAACCTGACGAGCTACACTATAGTGTTCTTCCCCTACAATCAATGGATCTAGAATTCTAGATGATGAATCTAGTGGGTCAACTGCTGGATATATACCTAGTTCTGTTATAGCACGAGATAGAACTGTAGTTGCATCCAAGTGAGCAAATGTAGTAGCTGGTGCAGGGTCAGTCAAGTCGTCAGCAGGCACGTAAACAGCCTGAACTGATGTGATAGAACCTTTTTTAGTAGATGTAATTCTCTCTTGTAATGCTCCCATCTCTGTAGCTAGTGTAGGCTGATATCCAACGGCACTTGGCATACGTCCTAGTAAGGCTGAAACCTCAGAACCTGCTTGTGTAAATCTAAATATATTGTCTATAAATAGAAGTACGTCCTGTCCTTGTACATCTCTAAAGTATTCTGCCATTGTAAGTCCTGTAAGAGCAACTCTCATTCTTGCTCCTGGCGGCTCATTCATCTGACCAAATACTAGGGCAGTCTTGTCTATAACACCAGAATCTTTCATTTCATAATAAAGGTCGTTACCCTCTCTAGTTCTCTCTCCAACTCCTGAGAATACTGAAAGTCCACCGTGCTCTTTTGCTATGTTGTTAATAAGCTCTTGAATAAGAACTGTCTTTCCAACTCCTGCTCCACCGAAAAGTCCTATTTTACCACCTTTTGCATAAGGTGCTATAAGGTCTATAACCTTTATACCTGTTTCAAAAATCTCTGTAGCTGTTTCCTGTTCATCAAAGGATGGTGCTGGTCTGTGAATAGGGAAATATTCTTGTGTATTTATTGATTCACCTTCATCAATAGTCTCACCAAGGACATTGAATAGTCTTCCTAATGTTGCTTTTCCTACTGGAACGCTTATAGCGCTTCCTGTATCTACAGCATCCATTCCTCTAATAAGACCGTCTGTAGAAGACATCGCAACACATCTTACTGTATCATCGCCAGTGTGTTGTGCAACCTCTGCTATTACCTTCCTGTCTTCTACTTTTATTTCTATTGCATTTAGAAGACGTGGTAGGTTTTCCTCACTAAATCTTATATCCAACACAGGTCCGATTATTTGAACTACTTTACCTATGTTTTTTTCGGCCATTAATTTCACTCCTTTGCTTTTGCATTAAATACGAGATCCTTCATTCTTAATAATTATTTAAGCGCTTCCGCTCCGCCTACTATCTCAGATATCTCCTGTGTTATAGATGCTTGACGTGCTCTATTGTATCTAAGCTCAAGATCCTCTATCATTTCTTCTGCATTGTCTGTTGCAGCCTCCATGGCAGTTCTTCTAGCTCCCTGTTCACTTGCAGAAGATTCTATTAGAGCTCCATATATGGCGCTATGAATATACTTAGGAATTAAGTAGTCAAGTACCTCCTCTGGAGATGGCTCATATTCTATTAGTGTTTTAGAGCCTTGGTTATTTTCTTCATTTACGCTCTCTGCAGGTAGTAGCTTTAATATCTTTGGCTCTTGTGATATTGCGCTTTTAAATCCAGTAAATACGACATTTACTTCATCTACTTTGCCATCTTCATACAGCTCTACAGCAAGACCTCCTATACTGCTAGCATCTATATACTGTGGATCTTCAGATATATTTAAAAATTCTCCAGCAATATTGTATCCTCTTCTTTTGAAGTAGTCTCTACCTTTTTGTCCTACAACTAATATAATGGTATTTTCCTTATTGTCAATGCGGCTTTCTGCTAGTTTTACAACATTACCATTATATCCTCCTGCCAAGCCTCTATCTCCAGTTATGACAATGAAAGCTTTATTCTTTATTTCACGCTTTTCTAGCAGTGGATGCTTTATTCCAGTTGTAGATGAAAGAATGTCTTGAATACTTCTAACTAAAGTTTGATAGTAAGGTCTAGTAGCTTCAAGTTTTTGTCTAGCTTTTCTAAGCTTGGCAGATGAAACAAGCTCCATAGCCTTTGTTATCTGCTTTGTACTAGATACACTTCTAATTCTTCTTTTAATATCCTTCATCGATTGAGCCATGTGATCACCTCTCTTCTCTTTGAATCACAGCCTTAAATCTGTATATATTACATAAAACTCTTTTTGAACTCTTCTATACCTTTAACTAGTTCAGCTTCTATTTCTTGTGTTAACTCTTTCTTTTCAACGATTCCTTTTCCAACTTGTGGATAGCTGTTTTCCATAAAGGCTAAGAATTCGCTTTCAAAGTCTTTAATTCTTTCTAGTGGTATATCTGAAATATATTTATTTGTAACAGCATAAAGCACCATTACTTGTTTTTCTACAGACATAGGGCTGTATTGAGGTTGTTTTAAAATTTCCATTATTCTTTCCCCATGAGATAGTCTCTCTCTAGTTTCCTTGTCTAGTTCTGAACCAAACTGAGCAAATGCAGAAAGTTCTCTATATTGAGCAAGCTCAAGCTTAATTCCTCCTGATACCTTTTTCATAGCCTTTATCTGTGCAGATCCACCAACACGTGATACTGATAATCCAGAGTTAACAGCAGGTCTTTGTCCTGAGAAGAAAAGTTCTGTCTCTAAGAATATCTGTCCGTCTGTAATAGATATAACGTTTGTTGGTATATAGGCTGATATATCTCCTGCAAGAGTTTCTATTATTGGAAGTGCAGTTATAGAACCTCCACCATATTTTTCGTCAAGTCTTGCAGCTCTTTCAAGTAATCTAGAGTGTAGATAGAATACGTCTCCAGGGTAAGCTTCACGTCCTGGTGGACGCCTCAAAAGTAATGACATTGCACGGTATGCAACCGCGTGTTTTGATAAGTCATCATATATAATCAATACGTCTTTTCCGTTGTACATAAATTCTTCTGCCATAGCAACACCAGCATATGGTGCTAAGTATTGAAGTGGTGCCAACTCACTAGCAGTAGCAGATACTATGATTGAATATTCCATAGCTCCTTTTTCTTCTAGTGTATTAACTATTTGAGCTACTGTAGACCTTTTTTGTCCAATAGCTACGTAGATACAGATAACATCCTGTCCTTTTTGGTTTATTATAGTGTCTATAGCAATAGCTGTCTTACCTGTTTGTCTATCTCCTATAATAAGCTCTCTCTGTCCTCTACCTATAGGAATCATTGAGTCTATAGCTTTTATACCTGTTTGTAACGGTACAGTAACTGATTTTCTTTCAATAACTCCTGGTGCAACTGATTCAACAGGTCTAAATTTATTTGAGTTTATAGGTCCTTTTCCATCAATAGGTTGACCAAGTGCGTTAACAACTCTTCCGATTAGTGAATCTCCAACTGGAACTTCAACTATTCTTCCAGTTCTCTTTACTGTGTCTCCCTCTTTGATGTTTTCGTCAGAACCTAAAAGAACGCAACCTACGTTATCCTCTTCAAGGTTAAGAGCCATACCATATACTTCACCTGGGAACTCTAAAAGCTCACCTGCCATACAGCTTTCAAGTCCGTGAATTCTAGCAATAGCGTCTCCAACTTGAATAACGGTACCTACGTCTACTACATCAAGCTTCTTTTCATATCTTTTAATCTGCTCTTTTATAATCGAGCTAATTTCTTCAGGTCTTAGATTCATTTAGTTCTTCACCCCTATCCTATTCTTACTCTTACATTATTCATATCCTTGTAAAGATCTTCAAATCTACCCTTAATACTTGCATCTATAATCTTGTCTCCTATTTTTACAAGGACTCCACCAATTACGGTGCTATCGATTACATTTGAAAGAAGAACCTTTTTGCCTAGGTTTTTAGATAATTTATCTTCTAGCTTCTTCATTTCTTCATCATTCATATGAACTGCAGTAATAGCTACTGCTTCTACTATTCCTTGCTTTTCATTTGAAAGTTTGATGTATTCTTCGCTTACATCAGCTAAATGAGTTTCTCTACCTTTGTCTACCAATATGTAACAAAGATTAAGAACCTCTTGAGAAACCCTACCCTTGAAAATAGAGTCAACAATGTCTTTCTTTTCGTTTTTTGAAAGCTTAGGATGCTCAAATATAGTCTTTAGCTTTGGCTCATTTTCTAGCACCTGTGATATAGCTTTTATTTCTTCTTTAAACTCTTCTAGTTTATCTAGTTCAAGGGCAACCTCGTATAAGGCTTCGGCATATCTTTTTCCTATTAATTTTGCCATTGTGCTTCCCCTACCTCATCGATAAACTTGTTTATCATTTCCTTATGAGCCTTTTCATCTAAACTTTTTTCAACTACTTTTTCTGCAGCCATCATAGCTATTTGAACTACCTCTGTCTTTAATTCAGACATGGTTTTTTCTCTTTCTCTTTCAATATCATTTCTTGCTTTAGCTAATACATTACTAGCCTCTGTTTTTGCTTCTACTACAATTTGATCTTTAAGCTCTTCTCCTCTTTTCTTTGCAGAATCTACTATAACTCTTGCTTCGTTTTTAGCTTCGTCTATTCTTGATTCATATTCTTTTCTTAGAGATGCTGCTTCTTCTCTTTGATTTCTTGCTTCATCTAAATCACTTGCTATTTTCTCTTTTCTAGCAGCTAAAAACTCTGTCATTGGTTTAAATAGAAAATGTCTTACTATTAAAAACAACACAATTGTTGCTGCAATCTGCAATGAAAAATTGACGGGATCTGGTAACACATTAATTTGAATATCCACGCTTTAAGCCTCCCTTCCTTGCTCTGAAGTGTATAAAAAATGGCTTGCCATAGGTTAAAATCTTAGTTATGCAGAAACAAGAGATGGGTTGGTTCTCCCACCTCTTTATTTTTTCTATAGTGCTCCCATTAATGGTCTTACGAATAGTAAGATAATTCCAATAACTAATCCGTAGATACCAGTTGTTTCTGCAACTGCTTGACCTAGAAGCATTGTTTGGATAATATCTCCCTTTGCTTCTGGTTGTCTACCAACCGCTTGTGCACCATAACCAGCAGCGATTCCCTGTCCAATTCCAGGACCAATACCTGCTATAAGAGCTAAACCAGCTCCGATTGCTGAACATCCTAATACAAAAGCTTCACTTGAAATTCCTTGTAACATTTTATATCCTCCTTTGATTTTACAAATTATTTTTTTATAATTTTTTAGGCTTATTTTGTTGCTCCTGCTGGAGCATCATCTCCCATTTTATTTGCTATAAATACCATTGTAAGCATAGCAAATATAAATGTTTGAATTAAACCTGAGAAGACATCAAAATATGAGTGTAAAATTGGTGCTATAAATGGTGTAATGAACATTGATATACTGTTTAATCCACTGTAAACAAGTGACATAATGATAACACCACTTAGTATATTTCCGAAAAGACGGAAAGATAATGAAATAGGTGTTGCTAACTCTCCTAATAGGTTAATAGGAAACAATAGGGGAATAGGTTCAAAGTAGCCCTTTAAATAGCTTAAGATTCCATTTGTCTTGATTCCAAAGAAATGTATCAAGAAAGTTGTTATCAGAGCTAAGGCTAAAGTAACATTATAGTCAGATGTAGGCGGTGTAAAGCCTAATAGGCCAAATAAGTTTGCACATACTAAGTACAAAACTAAAGTTCCAATAAAAGGAGCAAATCCTACCCTAGTTGGCCCCATTGTAGCTTTCACTAAAGATTGTATGCCTTCTACGAATATTTCCATAACATTTAATAGTCCACTAGGTTTGTCATCAATCTTTGCTTTTTTAATTTTTCTACTTACTACAATACAAAGTATTGATAGTAGAATAACTATTACCCATGAATTGACTACACTATCGTGAATATAAATTTGTCTCCCAGATAATGTAAATGTAATACCAGGTGCCATGTTTTTTACCTCCTTTCCTAATAAAGTAGTTATAATTTTAAAAAAGAAGCCAGAAAATTATTTGCTAGCTCTATTTTCTTTTTTAGCCCTACAAAATATAATATCATAAATAGGATTCGAAAGTATAACAATTTTCACCATGAATAAACCTAATATTGCAGTGTATAAACTTATATAATCTGCTACTGCAGAGACTACTAACATGACTGCATAAATAATATATCTGAGTAAATATTGTGACATAATATATGGCATAATTCTTTTTTGAGGCATATTCATTGCTTTTTCAAAAGTAATACCCATAAGCCTAAAATTCAATACATTTATGGATGTTCCAAATATTAATCCATATATGTATTCCTTAGGATTTGGAAGTAAGAATAAAATTATTCCTGAAAATATTAGTGCTAGTGCTAATGCACGTATTATTATTTTAAATTGATAATTTCCTTCAAACATTTTCAATTATATCACTTCCCTTTATTACTTCCTACAGTGATCTTGAATAAGGTCAAAAAAGACGACATTATGCCTAATACAGTAAAAACCACTAAAAATATAATTCCTGTACCTAATTTTCTATCAATAAAATTGCCTAGTAATATCCCTCCTAGAATAGGAACTAGCATTGATATCCCTACTTGAGAAATAAGGACCAAGTTTCCGAGTACTTTTGATTTTTCATTTGATTTCAATTACATCACTCCTACTTTAGTACTTCGAAAAACAATTTTTGACAAATAATTAAGTTCATTTTGACAAAGTTTTGTTTATTTCTATTTTACCCTTAAATGATACTATATAATATTTAGATATATTTTTGCAATGGTTTTTGGAAAAATAAGTCTAAAAATAGAGGATATTTTCGTAAATTTTTTTAAAAAAATTATTAAAGTAGGTTAGAGGACAGCCCCTAACCTACTAGTTACATTGTTATCTTTAATCGTTTAATCTTATAACCTTCCCAGTTCCTACTAATACTTCTTCACCTTTTTCATTTGTGCATCTACATTGTAGTGTAACTTTTCCTTTTTCCGTAACCTCTGTAACTACTACTGTAGCTTCTATTGTATCTCCAATAAATACAGGTCCTCTAAAAGATGAATCTTGAGATAGATATACGTATCCAGGAAAATATCTTCCAATTATTGTAGAGAATAAGCTAGCTGTTAGCATTCCATAAACAAGTCTTTTACCAAATCTGCTATTTCTAGCGAAAACTTCATCTATATGCCATGGACTGCTATCACCTATTATACCTCCAAATAAATAAACGTCTGACTCAGAAAATGTCTTTCTAAATGAGTAGGTGTCTCCTATTTTCGGTAACATATTTATCCTCCTTAAATAGCCATTTCTTTTACTTCAGGATCTACTATTAGCTCTGCCTCTGTTCTCATCAGAACATCTACGACAGATACCCCAGGAGCTACTTCCTTTAATACTAGGCCTTTTTCTGTTACTTGCATAAATGCTAAATCTGTTACTATATAATCTACTACCTTAGCTCCAGTAAGAGGGAATGTACACTCTTTAAGAATCTTTGATTTTCCATCTTTTGAACAATGGTCTGTTGCTACTATTACAGTTTTTGCTCCTGCAACTAAGTCCATTGCTCCTCCCATTCCTGCCAGTTTTCCACCAGGCACTATCCAGTTTGCTAGGTTTCCATATTGGTCAACTTGTAAAGCACCAAGTACTGTATAGTCTAAGTGTCCACCTCTAATTATTCCAAATGACATTGAACTATCAAATACACAGCCACCAGGTAAAATAGTGCAGAACAATTTACTTGCGTCTACAAAGAAAGGATCTTCTTCTCCTGGAGCTGCTGGAGGTCCTCCACCGATTATTCCGTTTTCTGCATGTAGCCAAACTTTTACTCCTTCAGGTAGATACTGAGGTACTAATCCTGGTATACCAACACCTAAGTTTACTAAGTCACCGTCTTTAAACTCTAATGCAATTCTTTTAGCAATAATTTCTCTTGGTTTTAATCCTGCCATTTATTAACCCTCCCTTTGTACTAAAATGTCTACAAAAGTTCCTGGAACCATTATTGAATCAGGATCCAATTCTCCCATTTCTACAATAGGATTAACTACTGAAGCAATAACAAGATCAGCTGCTGTACACATTACATCATTAAAGTTTCTTTGAGTACGTCTAAAGATAAGATTTCCATTTTTATCAGCTGCATATGCTTCTACTATAGCTACATTAGCCTTAAGTGGTGTATGATATAGCCAGTCATTGCCATTTAGATTTACTCTTTTACCTAATCCATTTTCTTCTATTGCTGTGTCAAGGCCTGTTGGCGTCAATATTCCACCTAAACCAAATCCAGCTGCTCTTATTCTTTCTACTAGTGTTCCTTGAGGATTTAATTCAAGCTCCATTTCTCCTTTTTCTACTAACTCTGGAATAATAGGAGTTAGTCCACACCATGAACAAATAAATTTCTTTACACATCCAGCATATATAAGCTTGCCCACTCCTTCATCTGGAGTTCCTCCATCATTTGATACAACTGTTAAATCTTTTATTCCCTGTGCTATTATTTCATCTATTATATTGTCTGGTGTTCCTACAGCATAAAATCCACCAGCATGTACTACTGAGCCACTTTTAATGTAGCTTGCTGCTTCTTTTGCACTCATTATTTTAGCCATTATTACACCTCCAAAGTTTTAAAAGTTAATTTAATATATATAGAATAGTTTTCCTGCTGTAAAAAGCTATTAAGGTATGAATGTAATTCCTAAACCGAAGGCAATACCTCCAAGTATAAGTGCTAATATACAATATCCCATTATATCTTTTGCCTTCATATTAGCTATAGCAAGTAAAGGCAATGCCCAGAATGGTTGTATCATATTAGTCCATTGGTCTCCCCATGCAACTGCCATTGCTATTCTAGCAGGGTCAGCTCCCATGGTTTTAGCTGCTTCCATCATTATAGGTCCTTGTACTGCCCATTGGCTTCCACCAGATGGCACGAAGAAGTTTATAAAGCCTGCACTAAGTAATGTGAATAATGGTAATGTTTTCACTGTTGATACAGAAACAAAGGCATTTGATATAACTGATGCTAGTCCTGAATCTATCATAAGACCCATTATTCCACCATATAGAGGGAATTGCATAACTATTGGGCCAAGAGATTTTCCACCTTCTACACAGTTATCAATAAATTGTCTAGGTGTTTTGTTTAGCAATAATGCTAGTGTTAAGAAACTCATATTAGTACTATCCATAGTTAAACCGCCGCCTTTAGCGAAAAATCTAACCATAAATATAGCTGCACCAATTCCTAATACTAAGTTTATAATTCTTGCATTTTCAAGCTTATCAGCAAAAGTCATTTTGCTTCTATCAAGAACTACAGTTGCTGCTAGTTCTTCGTCTCCAAATATAGCTGGGTCTACTTCTCTAATATCTTCCTTTCTTTCTGGAGCTAATCTACTCATTAGAAGAGGAGTTAAGAATAAAAGTGCTAATGCAGTTATTACGTTAAAAGGTGCAAATATTGTTTGTGATGTAGGGATTATTCCAATCATTCCTTCTAGGAAGTGACCAGGTGTAGCTATGCTTAGTGCAGTACTACTTGTATATCCCATATGCCATATTAAAAATCCTGAATATCCTGATGCAACTAATAATGGATAATGGCATCCTTTTACGTTTTTAGCTAGTTCTTTAGCCATTATTGCTCCAACTACTAGGCCTGCTGCCCAAGATAGTAAGGAGAATACTCCTGCAATAAAGCTAGCAAGGAAATATGCTCTTACTGGTGTTTTAGCTGTTCTACATACTTTCTTCAGCATTTTATCTACTGGTTCTGTTCTTATGATTGCTGTACTAAATACTAGAGCAATACTTATCTGCATAGTAAATACTAAAAGTCCCCAAAGTCCTTTGGACCACGCATCAATTAGTCCAAGTGGCTTTGCATCTGTAAATATTAATGCTGCAATATATACTACAAAAGTCAATATGGCTGCAAATATATATGGGTCTGGCATGTATTTCTCTACAACTTTAACAAGAAAATTACTAACCTTTTTTAACATACAATTTCCCTCTCCTTTAGTTTTAATTTTTATTTATGTATTTTAATTTGAGGAATTTAAATAAATTATAAATCACAGCAGGAAAACTATTTGAATCACTATTCTACTTCTACGTAAACTGCATCTCCTTGAGCCATTCCACTACATATAGCACATACACCTTTTTTCTTACCTTGTCTCTTTAATTCATATATAAGAGTCATTAGTATTCTAGCTCCTGAAGCTCCTATAGGATGTCCTACAGCTACTGCTGAACCATTAACATTTACTTTTGCATCCATTGTTTCTTCATCCATTCCTAAAATCTTCGAGCTTACTAAAGGAACTGCTGCAAAAGCTTCATTTATTTCGATTAAATCCATTTCGTCAACTGTCATGTTGTTTTTATCTAAGATTTTCTTTATAGACAATCCTGGAACAGTTGCTATATATTTTGATGGTTGTGATACTTGTGCATAGTCTTTTATAACCGCTAATGGTTTTAATCCTAGTGCATCTGCCTTTTCTCTTGACATAACAACTACTGCTGCACCACCATCGTTTACTCCTGGAGCATTTCCTGCTGTAACGCTGCCGTCTTTTGAGAAAACAGGAGGTAGTTTTTGTAATGTTTCTAAAGTAGTTTCTGGTCTTGGGAATTCATCTTTTTCAAATATAGTTGTGCCTTTTCTGCTCTTAATCTCTACTTTAACTCTTTCATCATCAAACTTATTTTCTTCTTCTGCTTTTTTCCATCTCATTTGGCTTCTGTATGCCCACTTATCTTGTGCTTCTCTTGAAACATCAAATTCCGCTGCAACTTGTCCACCTATTACTGCCATATGGACATCGTTTTCCGGACACCAAAGACCATCGTTAATCATGGCATCAACTAAGTTTACATTGCCCATTTTGCTTCCCCATCTTGTGTTAGGTGAAAGATATGGTATGTTACTCATACTTTCCATTCCACCTGCTACAACTATTTCTGCATCTCCTGATTTAATGATTTGTGCAGCTAAAGTAACTGCTTTTAGTGCAGAACCACACACTTTATTAATTGTGAATACTGGTACATCTGATGGAATACCTGCACGAATAGAGGCTTGTCTCCCAGGAACTTGTCCTGCACCTGCTGGTACTACCATTCCCATAATAACTTCATCTACTTGATCTCCAGTAATGCTAGCTCTTTTTAAAGCTTCTTTAATTGCAATAGCTCCTAATTCAACTGCTTTAAAATCCTTTAAAGAACCACCAAGTTTTCCAATAGGTGTTCTTGCTGCACTTACAATAACAACTTCTCTCATTGCCTTTTCCTCCTTCTTATTTTGGTTTACGGACATATATAATAGCAATTAAAGTGCCAACTTTTTAAAAAACAATTATATTTTTCTATAGGCTTGTTATTTACAAGCTTTCAAAAAATTTATATGTTTTTTTACTGTACTGCCATCAATGAGCTTTCCGTTTTTATATGCAATATTGCCTATTTGAATAAATACTACTTGCAATTTTGCATATGCTATGTAACAATCTAAGTGTAAGGATTAGACAATGTTCGACATATATTGTAAGTATAGCATGATTTCCCTGTAAACCGTTATATATTATTATTGTTGATGATGAATGTATTTTAGAGATTTCTATATATTGTTATTTTCATATGCAAATCTGCATATGTAATGAATAAATATGATACTTTCAAAAGGAGGACTGTTTTACTAATGAATAACACTTTTACATCTGTAGGTGCTGTTCCCTTTGGCTTTGCAATAATAAATAAGGATTATAAGGTGCAATATCTCAATGATGATTTCTCAAGAATTTTACAGTATTCAAAGGAAAGCGTTTTAAACAAAAATTTGGAGCTTTTTCTGCCCCATATTAAAAGCTTTAATTTGAAAACTGATTCTGAGATTAAAAAAATGAGGACTTCTTTGGGGCAAGAAATTGATGTTCAAATAAAATGCATACCGAGTCTTACGAAAGATGTTTTTTTAGTATTCTGCTATGATTTTTCAAATTATGAGTTCTTGCTTAAACAATTTAACGAATCAAATGAAAAGATATATCTTTATCAATCAATGTTAAATAATTTACAGGATGGGATTTTTGTAACAGACGAAAAAGGAAAAACATTGTTTGTAAATGATGCATTTTTATCATTAGCTAATTTAAAAAGAAGCGACATTCTTGGTAAAACAGTTTATTACCTAATGAGCCACAAAATCGTACCTAACTCTTGTTGTGCTAAGGTGCTAGAAACTAAATCCCCATCTTCAACTCTAAATCACTATTATCAAGGAAAAAGCTGTGTTGTTTCTGGTAACCCTGTTTTTGATTCTAATAATCAGCTTAAAATGGTGGTTTCTGTTATAAGAGATGTTTCTGAACTTGAGCAGTTAAGGCAAAGACTAGAAGCAGAAAAATCTTTGGCCCTAAGCTATAAGGCTAAGTTAAAGGAGTTAGAGGAGAAAAGCCATTCACAGCCTTTAGTTACTAAAAGTAAAGCCATGTCTGATATTTATGAAAAAGCTTTTAAAGTAGCAAATATAGACAGTTCTGTACTTATACTTGGAGAAACTGGAGTTGGTAAAGACTTTCTAGCTAGTTACATACACAAAATAAGTAAAAGAAGTGAAGAGGGACCTTTTTTAAAGATTAACTGTGGGGCTATTCCTGAACACTTACTAGAGTCTGAGCTGTTTGGATATGAAGCAGGAGCTTTTACGGGAGCTAGCAGAAATGGTAAAGCTGGACTATTTGAACTGGCCAATAATGGTACTTTATTTTTAGATGAAATTGGTGATATGCCTTATAGTTTGCAGGTAAAGCTATTAAGTGCTATACAAGATAAAAAAATGTATAGAATCGGTGGCAATAAAGTTATTAACTTTAATTGTAGAATAATAGCCGCAACGAATGCAGATCTAGAAGATTTAGTAAAGCAAAAAAAATTCCGTATTGATTTATACTATCGTTTAAATGTTATAAATGTAACCATACCTCCTTTAAGATATAGAAAAGAAGATATTATTCCTCTAGCTATGGAGTTTCTAAATCAATTTAATGAGCAGCATGAGCAAAGTAAATATTTTGCTTCTAGAACTCTAGAGCTTTTCTTAATTTACGATTGGCCTGGGAATATAAGAGAAATGAAAAACCTAGTAGAAAGATTAGTTGTTATATCGGACAAAAATTGTATTGAACCAGAAATGTTTTACGAACAAATTCTAGATAAATCAAAGGTAGATTATGAAAGTTTTTTTGCAAAAAGTTTAAATAATGAAAATATAGAACAGACTACCCTAAAACAAAGACTTGAAAGCTATGAAGCTCATATAATAAAAGAGACTGTAGATAAATTTAGAACTTTAAAAGAAGCTTCAGATTATTTAGATATAGATTTGTCAACACTTGTACGAAAAAAGAAAAAGTATAATATCTAACTATTTCAAAAAGTCAGAGGAAAATATCATCCTCTGACTTTTTTAACATCTATATTTTTATAGCAATAAGAAAACTGCACTTATAATTATTCCAGAATAGATTAAGTCTATTATACAGTAACCCATAATGTCTCTTGCACCTAGACCTGCTATTCCTAGTGCTGGAAGAGCCCAGAATGGTTGTATCATATTTGTCCAAGCGTCTCCCCAAGCTATAGACATAGCAGTCTTAGCAGTTGATACCCCAAGTTCTAGTCCTGCAGGCATCATAATAGGAGCTTGAACTGCCCATTGTCCACCGCCTGAAGGTACGAAGAAGTTTACTAGTCCTGCACTCCAGAATGTAAATAGTGGGAACGTTTTCGGTGTAGATATAGCTACGAACATATTTGACATTTGTCCAGCCAATGATATGCCTGCTGCACTTTGACCAGTCATCATGCCCATTATACCTGCATAGAATGGGAATTGTAATAGTATACCAGCAGTTCCTTTAGCTGCAATTGCCAATGCATTTAAGTATCTTCTTGGAGTTCCATGAAGTATTATTCCTGCAGTTAAGAAAATAAGGTTAACAATATTTAAGTTTAGGTCAAAACCTTTATTTTTAAAGTGATAAATAATGAATGCTAATCCAAATATACCTGTTATCATAGAAAGCACTGGACTGTTTTCCATTTTTTCAGCAGGAGTCATGTCTGCCTTTGAAACAGCCATTTCTTCTTCTTCATCAACTAATAGTTTTGGATCTATTACGAAAGCTTTCCCTGCTTCTGGATGCATTGCTCTATTCACTAAAGGCAATGTTAATATAAGAATACCTGAAATTATTAGGTTAAATGGTGCAAATATTGTTTGTGTTGTTGGAACTGCATCTATAACTGCTCCAGCAGTAGCTTTTGCTAAATCTGGGCTTGCTGTAGCTATAGTAAGTGGTATAGAGCCTGATATTCCTCCATGCCATACTAAGAAGCCTGAGTAAGCAGCTGCAATTAAAAGTCTGTAATCAACGCCTTTTACTTGTTTAGCTAATTCTCTTGCATATAATGCTCCTATAACTAGTCCAAATCCCCAGTTTATCCAACATGCAATACCTGAAACTAATGAAACTGCTAGTATTGCTTGTCCAGGAGTCTTAGCAAAAGATGCTAATTTAGAAAGACCTTTTTTGATTATTGGTGCACTTGCTAATGTATGTCCTGTTACTAGTACAAGTGCCATTTGCATTGAGAATGCAAGTAATCCCCAAAAACCATTACCCCAGTGTACAACCATTTGTAATGGACTTTGGCCTGTAACAAAAATGCCTAAAACAAAAACTAAAATAGTAAGAACTACAGCAAATAAGAACGGGTCTGGAAGGTACTTCTGAACAAGTGTTACACAACCATTTGTGAATTTTTTAAACATAACATCTCTCCTTTTTTTATTATTAGTAGGTCAGGGGGTACCCCGACCCACCTAGAAACTAAATGTCCATAACCTTTAAATCATCGGAGATAATTAGTTCAGCCTCTGTTGCAGCTATTACATCTTCTACTGTTGCTTCTGGTCCTAATTCTTTTAGAACTAATCCTTTTTCTGTTACTTCTAAAACTGCCATTTCTGTAATTATTAGATTAACTTCTCCTGCTGCTGTCAGTGGGAGAGTACATTCTTTTAGTATTTTAGGATTTCCTTTAGCTGTATGCTCCATTGCAACTATAACTTTTTTTGCTCCAACTACTAGGTCCATTGCTCCACCCATTCCAGGTACCATTTTGCCAGGTATCATCCAGTTTGCTAAGTTTCCTTTTTGGTCTACTTGAAGAGCTCCTAGTACTGTTGCGTCTACGTGTCCACCTCTTATTATGGTAAATGACATAGAGCTATCAAAGAATGCTCCACCTGGATTGATGGTAACAGGCTGTCCTCCTGCGTTTACAAGGTCTTTATCTTCTTTTCCTGCCTCTGGAGCTGGTCCCAAGCCTACAAAGCCATTTTCTGATTGGAATGTTACATCCATTCCTTCTGGAATATAGTTAGCAACAAGGGTTGGTAAGCCAATGCCAAGGTTTACAACGTCACCATCTTTAAGCTCTTTTGCGACTCTCTTAGCTATTACTTCTCTTATCATGTTCTTATCCATTATTCGTCCCCCCTAACTATATAATCAACGAAGAGTCCTGGAGTCATTACTACGTTAGGATCTATTTCTCCAACTTCTACTATTTTTTCTGCCTCTACTATAACTGTATCAGCAGCTGTTGCCATTATTGAGTTAAAGTTTCTTGTTGATTTGCTGTAAAATACATTTCCTTTTTTATCTACTATGGAACCAAATATTAATGCTACATCTGCTTTTAGTGGTTTTTCTAGTAGATACTCTTTTCCGTCAATTTCTATTTTTGTTTTTCCTTCTTCTACTACTGTTCCAACTCCTGTAGGTGTGAGTATGCCTCCTAAACCTGCTCCTGCTGCCCTAACTTGTTCTGCAAGGGTTCCTTGTGGAACTAAAACTACTTCTGTTTCTCCTGAATTCATTTGGTTTCCTGTCTCTGGGTTTGTTCCTATATGAGATACTATTGCTTTTTTTACTCTTCTATTTACTATTAATTTACCTATACCTATCTCTGGAAATGCTGTATCATTAGCAATGATTGTAAGATCTTTGACTCCTTTTTCTAAAAGAGCATCAATAAGTTTATGTGGGTTTCCTGCTCCTAGGAATCCTCCTATCATTACCGTCATGCCGTCTTTTACATATTCTAATGCTTGGTCAATTGAGACTATTTTGTTCATTATTACACCTCCAAATTACTATTAATCATTTTATCGTACTGAGAATTATTGAGCTGGCGCAGAGACCAGCCCCTACACTCAATTGTTTTTTTCTATTATCTCTCAACAATTACTGCTGTTCCTTGTCCTCCACCTATACAAAGTGTTGCTAAACCTGTTTTAGCATCTCTTTTGTTCATTTCATAGATTAGAGATATAAAGATTCTAGCACCTGAAGCTCCTATTGGGTGGCCTAGAGCTATAGCTCCACCGTTAACATTTACTATTTCAGGATTTAATCCTAAATCTTTTACTACTGATAATGATTGTGCTGCAAATGCTTCGTTTGCTTCTACTAAATCTAAATCAGCTGCTGTGATTCCTGCTTTTTCTAGTGCTTTTCTAGTTGCTGGTACTGGACCATATCCCATTATCTTTGGATCTACTCCAGCTGATGCATATGATTTTATTTTTGCTAATGGTTTTAATCCTAGTTCGTCTGCTTTTTCTTTTGACATTACTATTAGCATTGCTGCTCCGTCATTTATACCTGATGCGTTTCCCGCAGTTACTGTACCGTCTTTTTTGAATGCTGGTTTTAATTTTGCTAGTTTTTCTATTGTAGAGCCATGTTTTGGATACTCATCATCTGCTACAACTAGTGGGTCTCCTTTTCTTTGTGGTACTTCTACTGGAACTATTTCATCTTTGAATTTTCCTTCTTTTTGTGCTCTTTCTGCTCTAATTTGGCTTTCTAATGCAAATTTATCTTGATCTTCTCTAGTAAGATTCCATTGTTCAGCTATGTTTTCTGCTGTTATTCCCATATGGTAGTTATTGAATATGTCTGTTAATCCATCATGAACCATATAGTCAACAACTTTTCCATCTCCCATTCTTTGTCCCCATCTTGCTCCTGGTATTAAATAAGGGGCATTTGACATACTTTCTGTTCCTCCTGCTAGTACTACATCTGCATCTCCTAGCATAATGAACTGTGCTGCCATACTTATGGATCTTAGCCCTGAACCACATACTTTATTAATTGTAGTTGCAGGTATAGTATCTGGAAGTCCTGCTCCTATGGCAACTTGTCTTGCAGGGTTTTGTCCTAATCCTGCTGATAAAACGTTACCAATGACGACCTCTTCAATGATTTCAGGTTTTATACCTGCTCTTTTAATTGCTTCCTTTGCTGCTATAACTCCTAGGTCAATTGCAGATAATGAGGCTAAACTGCCACCGAAACTTCCTATTGGTGTTCTAGCTGCACCAACTATTACTACTTCTCTCATATATACAACCTCCTTTTTTATTATGAAAATATATATAGCAATCTTTATGCCAATATTAGATATTATTTTTTGAATAGGTAAGAATGGCTTGTTATACAATGTTGTAGCAAATTGTAACTATAATATACCCATAAAGAATAATTATCAAAACGGAAAAATGTAGAAGTTCTTCTACATTTTCAGAATATTCATTATTATTTCATTGAAAATGTTTTCCTAAAAGGTCTATAACATCAAGATAAATTGGGATAAAAAAAGTGTAGCTATCTTTCTACACAAAAATGTTATTGTAGAAAAATAGCTACATGGTTTTCAGTAAATACTTTTAGACATTAATTATAATTGATTTATATCTAGTCCGTATGCAT
Source organism: uncultured Clostridia bacterium (assembly GCA_964470635.1). Classification (GTDB taxonomy): domain Bacteria; phylum Bacillota; class Clostridia; order Tissierellales; family Proteiniboraceae; genus Proteiniborus. The sequence goes on from CAYYDM010000028.1 coordinate 28,672, forward strand.
CTATTTTTTTGTATAACGCCGTTCTATGAATTCCAAGCCTTTTTACCGCTTCTGTTCTATTTCCATTGCATTCTTTTAGAGCTTCTCTAATAGCTTTTATCTCAGCTTTGGCTACTATATCTTTTAAAATCAGCGTATTTCCATTATCAGCATTAGACTCCTTTGCCTTTTTTATCATATGATCTGGTAGGTGTTCTGGATAGATAATATTACCTTTTACAAGGTTTAAAGCTGATTCCAATACGTTTCTAAGCTCTCTTACATTTCCAGGCCAGTTATAGTTTTGAAGAATATTCATAGCTTCCTTGTCTATTTCTTTAGGTTTTATGCCGATTCTATTAGACAAGTCTTCTATCATGTGATGTGAAAGTAAGAGTATATCATCTAATCTGTCTCTTAAAGGCGGTATATTTAGTCTTATGACATTAAGACGATAGTATAAGTCTTGCCTAAACTTTCCCTTTACTATTGCTTCTTCTAGTTCTTCATTTGTTGAAGCAATTACCCTTATATCTAATCCTATTCTTTCGGTTCCGCCTATTCTTTCGAATTCTCTTTCTTCTAATACTCTAAGAAGCTTTGCCTGCATCTCAAGTGGCATGATACCTATTTCATCAAGAAGTACAGTACCACCATTGGCAATCTCTAACTTTCCTAATTTCCCTTCTTTTTTTGCTCCTGTAAAAGCTCCTTCTTCATATCCAAAAAGCTCTGCCTCTAGAAGTTCTTTAGGTATTGCAGCACAGTTTATTCGTACAAATGAGCCATATCTTCTAAGGCTAGCTTTATGAATACCATGGGCAAAATATTCTTTTCCAGTACCACTTTCTCCTTGAATCAAGACAGTTGAATTGCTTTCTGCTGCTATTTTAGCCACTTCCTTTAGATGCTCCATCCTTTTATTTTGAGATATTATGTGATCAAAGGAATAATTGGCTTCATGCATCATTCTAATCTCGCCTTTGTATTTATCTACACTCTTCTCATAAGTTTCTATTCTATGAACTAATGATTTAAGTTCTCTA
>CAYYDM010000029.1:0-25366 GCA_964470635.1 uncultured Clostridia bacterium
CGTGAAGGTGGAAGAACAGTAGGAGCTGGAGTCGTAGCTCAAATTACAGAATAATAAAAAGACATAAAATATAGACATTAAAAGAGGGGGTATCCCCTTCTTTTAATGTCTAATAAGTTAATTAATTGGAAAGAATAAGAAACATAAAAAAATATCTAAAAAATCAAATTTAATACTTGAGTTTTATATAAATATGATATAAAATATTATGGTATGTAGTTGACATGTGATGACGCAAGAGGTTGCTTATTTTCAGTTTAATAAGGTAATTTTTGCTGAGAATGTCCGGCTTAGAATCGGGCGACAAGGGAAAGCTGTGCACAAAAAACCACAAAACACCCGGTTGAGTGTATCGGCACTCGTTGTTGCATGTAATTAAAAACATGCGATAGTAAGGAGGGAATTTTAAATGTCAAACAGCAAACAAAAAATAAGAATCAGATTAAAGGCTTATGATCATGAAGTCCTTGATTCATCAGCACAAAAGATTGTAGAAACTGCAAAGAGAACAGGAGCCAATGTTTCAGGTCCTATTCCGCTACCAACAGAAAAGCAGATAATTACAATACTAAGAGCTGTTCATAAATACAAGGATTCAAGAGAGCAGTTTGAACAAAGAACTCATAAGAGACTAATCGATATCTTAAATCCTACACCTAAAACAGTAGATGCATTAATGAAGCTTAACCTACCAGCAGGTGTAGACATCGAAATTAAATTATAAGAATACAAGTAGAGAATTAAAATAAAGTACACTCTGCTTAGTATGATTACACATAAGTGTAATCCGCTGTAAGATTTCAGGAGGTGTAAAAATGAAAAGTATATTAGGTAAAAAAGTAGGCATGACACAAGTATTTACTGAAGAGGGAATAGTAGTTCCGGTTACAGTAATCGAAGTGGGGCCGATGAAAGTTGTTCAGAAAAAGAACATAGAAAAAGATGGCTACAATGCTATCCAAGTAGGATATGGTGATGTTAAAGAAAAAAGAATTAACAAACCATTAAAAGGTCACTTTGGAAAAGCAAATGTAGAAGTTAAGAGATTTTTAAGAGAATTTAGGGTTGAAAATATAGATGGATATGAAATAGGCCAAGAAATAAAAGCGGACCTATTTACAGTAGGAGATAGAGTAGATGCTACTGGAACATCTAAAGGTAAGGGCTTCCAAGGTGCTATTAAAAGACATAATCAAGCTAGAGGACCTATGACACACGGTTCTAAATACCACAGAGGAATAGGCTCTATGGGTGGTTCAGCTACTCCATCAAGAATATTAAAAGGCAAGAAAATGCCAGGCCAAATGGGACATGAAAGAGTAACAGTACAAAACTTAGAAGTTGTAAGAGTAGATGCTGAAAAGAACTTCATATTAGTTAAAGGTGCGGTTCCAGGACCAAAAGGCGGATTAATTACAATAAAAGAAACTGTAAAGGCTTCAAAGTAAGTTCTTTAGGAAAGGAGGAAATTAGATGCCAAAGGTAGCTTTATATAACGTATCAGGCCAACAAATTGGTGATATAGAGTTAAACGATGCAGTGTTTGGAGTTGAAGTAAACCAGCATGTTTTATATGAAGTTGTTAAAAATCAACTTGCAAATAAAAGACAAGGTACACAATCAGCTAAAACAAGAGCAGAAGTAAGAGGTGGAGGAAAGAAACCTTGGAGACAAAAAGGAACTGGTAGAGCTCGTCAAGGAAGTATTAGAGCACCTCAATGGATAGGTGGTGGAGTAGTATTTGCTCCAAAACCAAGAGATTATAGTTATACAGTTCCTAAAAAAGTTAAGAGATTAGCAATGAAAAGTGCATTAAGCTCAAAAATTGTAAGCAATGAAATAATAGTACTAGACGAACTAAACTTAACTCAACCTAAAACAAAAGATATGGCAAACATATTAAAAAATATAAATTCTAACAAAAAGGCACTAATAGTTATGGCAGAAAAGAATGAAAATGTAGTAAAATCTGCAAATAACATACCAGGGGTTCAAACTACTTTAGTTAACACCCTTAACGTATATGACATATTAAAATATGATTCATTTATTATAACTAAGGATGCCGTTAAAAAAGTGGAGGAGGTGTATGCATAATGCGTAATCCACACGACATTATAAGAAAGCCTATAGTAACAGAGAGAAGTATGAACGATATGGCAGAAGGCAAGTACACTTTTGTTGTAGATAAAAAAGCCAACAAAACAGAAATTAAAAATGCTGTTGAAAAAGTATTTGGTGTAAAAGTTGAGAAAGTAAACACTATGTTTATGGAAGGTAAAGTAAAAAGACAAGGAATCCATGAAGGTAGAAGACCAAGCTGGAAGAAAGCAATAGTAACCCTTACTAAAGACAGTAAAGGTATAGAGTTCTTCGAAGGCATGTAATTCTTAATTGCAAGTAAGAGGAGGGAACAAAATGAGTATCAAGAAATTCAAACCGACTTCCCCTGGAATTAGACAAATGACTATTTCATCATTTGAAGATGTTACAAAAAAAGACCCAGAAAAGTCTTTAGTTGTAAGCTTGAACAGACAGGCAGGAAGAAATGCTCACGGTAAAATTACAGTTAGACATAGAGGCGGCGGAGCCAAAAGAAAATATAGAATAATTGATTTCAAAAGAAACAAAGATGGAGTACCAGGAAAAGTTGCTGCAATAGAGTACGATCCAAACAGAACTGCTAACATAGCATTAATAAACTATGTTGATGGTGAAAAAAGATATATACTTGCACCGCTTGGATTAAAGGTTGGAGATGTAATAGAATCAGGTGTAGGAGCAGATATCAAGGTTGGTAATGCACTACCATTAGGAAACATACCAGTAGGTACAATAATCCATAACATTGAGTTAAAAGCAGGAAAAGGCGGTCAATTAGTTAGATCAGCTGGTAACTCTGCACAGCTTATGGGTAAAGAAGGTAGCTACGCTACAGTTAGACTTCCATCCGGAGAGTTTAGACTTATTAGAATAGAGTGTAGAGCTACTATAGGTCAAGTAGGTAACGTAGAACATGAAAATATTACAGTAGGTAAAGCTGGTAGAAAGAGACATATGGGCTTCAGACCAACTGTTAGAGGTAGCGTAATGAACCCTAACGATCACCCACACGGTGGTGGAGAAGGAAAATCTCCAATAGGTAGACCATCTCCAGTAACTCCATGGGGTAAACCAGCATTAGGATATAAAACTCGTCAGAAAAACAAAAAATCAAATCAATATATCGTTAGAGCGAGAAAAAAATAGCCTTATAGAAGTTATTAATCGGCTTAAGCGATACTTTTATAAAGAACAAACAATATCGCATTGGGAGGAGGAACTTAAATGGGTAGATCCCTTAAAAAAGGACCATTTTGCGACGATCATTTACTAAAAAAAGTTGAAGAGCTAAATAGTAAAAATGATAAGAAAGTTATAAAGACATGGTCACGTCGTTCAACTATATTTCCACAAATGGTAGGACACACTATAGCTGTACATGATGGTAGAAAACACATTCCAGTATATGTTACAGAAGATATGGTAGGTCATAAGCTAGGTGAATTTGCTCCTACTAGAACATTTAAAGGACACGCAGGTTCAGAAAAATCAACATCAGTTAAAAAGTAAGTATGAAGGAGGGAACTTCGAGTGGAAGCTAGAGCTATCGCCAAATATATTCGTATTGCACCAAGAAAGGTGAACTTAGTGGCAGCTGAAATAAGAGGCAAGAATGTGGATGAAGCACTTGCTATCTTAAAATTCACACCTAAAAGAGGCGCTAAAGAATTAGAGAAAGTTCTTAGTTCAGCTATTGCAAATGCTGAAAATAATTTTGATATGGATAGAGAAAAACTTTATGTATATGAAGCCTATGGAAATCAAGGACCTACATTAAAAAGATGGAGACCAAGATCACAAGGTAGAGCCTATCCAATTCTAAAAAGAACAAGCCACGTTGGAATCGTGTTAAGAGAGAGAGAATAGAAAAGGAGGGATAAATAGATGGGCCAAAAAGTTAATCCACATGGACTAAGAGTAGGTATAATAAAAGATTGGGATTCAAAATGGTATGCTGATAGCAAACAATTTTCTGAATATCTAGTAGAAGATCATAAAATTCGTGAGTTCGTGAAGAAAGCATTGTTTACTTCTGGAATATCAAAAATTGAAATAGAGAGAGCAGCAAATAGAATTAAAGTTACTGTAAATACTGCTAAACCAGGTATGGTTATTGGTAAAGGCGGTCAAGGCGTTGAAGAATTAAGAAAAAACCTAGAAAAACTTACAAAGAAAAATGTAACAGTTAATGTTGAAGAAATCAAGGTTCCTGAACTAGATGCTCAATTAGTGGCTGAAAACATTGCAAGCCAACTAGAACGAAGAGTATCATTTAGAAGAGCTATGAAGCAAGCTATTCAAAGAACTATGAGATCAGGAGCAAAAGGAATTAAAACATCTGTATCCGGAAGAGTTGGTGGTGCAGATATGGCTAGAACTGAAGGCTACAGTGAAGGAACAATACCTCTACAAACTTTAAGAGCAGATATAAACTATGGTTTTGCTGAAGCTAACACAACATATGGTAAAATAGGTGTTAAAGTTTGGATATATAAAGGTGAGGTTCTTCCTACTGCAAAGGTAGAACGTAAAGTAGAAATAATCGAGAAATAGAGTAGTGTAGGAAGGAGGAAGTTAATATGTTAATGCCTAAAAGAGTAAAACGCCGTAGAGTACACAGAGGCAGAATGACAGGTAAAGCTACTCGAGGCAATAAGATTTCTTATGGTGAATTTGGATTACAAGCATTAGAACCAGCTTGGATTACTTCCAATCAAATAGAAGCAGCTAGAAGGGCTATGACAAGATACGTTAAGAGGGGCGGTAAAGTTTGGATTAAAATATTCCCAGATAAGCCTATAACTCAAAAACCTGCTGAAACTCGTATGGGTTCTGGTAAAGGTTCACCAGAATACTGGGTAGCAGTAGTTAAACCAGGAAGAATATTATTTGAAATGGCTGGAATACCAGAAGAAACAGCAAGAGAAGCTATGAGATTGGCAGCACATAAACTGCCTATAAAGACTAAATTTGTCACTCGACAAGATGTAATTGAAGAGGGTGGTGAAGCTAATGAAAGCTAATGAAATTCGTCAAATGACTGATCAAGAACTTGATAATAAACTTAACGATTTAAAAGCTGAACTGTTTAACTTAAGATTTCAATTAGCTACAGGACAGCTTGATAACCCAATGAGAATTAAATCTGTTAGAAAAGATATTGCGCGTGTTAAAACATTAATAAGGGAAAGAGAAATAAAACAGATTAACGCATAGTTGCAAGGGAAAGGAGGGCTAGCCTAATGCAAAGAGGAAACAGAAAAGTTAGAATAGGTAAAGTTGTAAGCGACAAAATGGATAAGACCATAGTAGTAGCCATAGAGACATTCGTAGCACATCCTTTATATGGTAAAATGGTTAAAAGAACTACTAAATTTAAAGCTCATGATGAAAACAATGAGTGCAGAATTGGCGATAAAGTAAAGATAATGGAAACTAGACCATTGAGTAGAGAAAAGAGATGGAGACTAGTTGAGATAATAGAAAAAGCAAAATAATCCTTGGTATTGACGAAGGGAGGGTAATAAATGTTACAACAAGAATCACGTATGAAAGTTGGAGATAATTCTGGAGCTAAAGAATTATTAGTGATAAAAGTTTTAGGTGGAACACGTAGAAAGTACGCTAACATAGGAGATATAGTAGTAGCTACTGTTAAAAGTGCAACACCTGGTGGTGTTGTAAAAAAAGGTGAAGTAGTTAAGGCTGTTATAGTAAGATCTAAAAAAGGTGTTAGAAGAAAAGACGGAAGCTACATTAAATTTGATGAAAATGCAGCCGTAATAATAAAAGATGATAAATCACCAATAGGTACACGTATTTTCGGGCCAGTTACAAGAGAATTAAGAGATGGTAACTATATGAAGATAATATCATTAGCACCTGAAGTGTTATAAGAGGAGGTGTAGACAATGCATGTTAAAAAAGGTGACACAGTAGTAGTTATATCAGGTAAAGATAAAGGTAAAAAAGGAAAAGTTCTTGCTGCTATGCCAAAAAATGATAGAGTTATTGTAGAAGGCGTAAACATGCTTACAAAGCATAAAAAACCAAATCAACAAATGCAGCAAGGTGGAATAATACATCAAGAAGGACCAATACACGTGTCAAACGTAATGATGTATTGTAATAAAGACAAAACAGGCGTTAGAGTCGGACACAAAGTTTTAGATAATGGTGAAAAAGTAAGAGTCTGCAAAAAATGCGGTGAAGTTCTATAGTTAAGCTACAGTTGAAAGGAGGTTTACAAAATGACAGCACGCCTTAGAGAAAAATATAAAAATGAAGTTATTCCAGCTTTAATGGAGAAATTTAAATATGAAAATATAATGGAAGTGCCTAAGCTTGAGAAGATCGTCCTAAACATGGGCTTAGGAGCAGCTAGAGATAACCCAAAATTGTTAGAATCAGCTGTAGACGAGTTAGGTATTATATCAGGACAAAAACCAATAGTTACTAAAGCTAAGAAATCTGTTGCGAACTTTAAGCTTCGTGAAGGTATGGCAGTTGGTTCAAAGGTTACATTAAGAGGAGACAAAATGTATGAGTTCCTTGACAAACTAATGAACATTGCATTACCAAGAGTTAGAGACTTTAGAGGAGTTTCAGCTACATCATTTGATGGTAGAGGTAACTATGCTTTAGGAATCAAAGAACAGTTGATTTTCCCTGAAATAGATTATGATAAAGTAGATGCTATAAAAGGACTAGACATAATTGTAGTAACAACTGCTAAAACTGATGAAGAAGCAAAAGAATTCTTAGCACTTATGGGAATGCCCTTTAGAAAGTAATGGAGGAGGCGATAAAGAGTGGCTAAAAAGTCAATGGTAATTAAACAAAGTAGAAAGCAAAAATTCAGCTCTAGAGAATATAATAGATGCAAGATTTGCGGAAGACCACATGCCTATTTAAGAAAATTCGGAGTTTGCCGTATTTGCTTCAGAGAACTAGCTTACATGGGACAGATTCCTGGAGTAAAAAAAGCGAGCTGGTAATAGATTGTTAAAATGGAAGGAGGTAGACTCGAATGGTGATGACTGATCCAATTGCAGATATGCTTACAAGAATAAGAAACGGGAATAATGCAAAACATGAGACTGTAGATATCCCAGCTTCAAACATGAAGAAGTCAATAGCTAATATCCTTTTAGAAGAAGGCTTTATAAAAGGATTTGATGTAATAGAAGATGCTAAACAAGGTATTTTAAGAGTACAACTTAAATATGGAAAAGATAACGAGAAAATAATTTCAGGATTAAAAAGAATATCTAAGCCAGGTTTAAGAGTTTATGTAAAAAGTGATGAGATACCTAGAGTTTTAGGAGGGCTAGGAATAGCAATTCTTTCAACATCTAAAGGAATTATCACAGATAAAGAAGCAAGAAAAGATGGCGTTGGCGGAGAAGTAATCTGCTACATTTGGTAATAGATAGAAGACTGATTTAAAGGAACAGGAGGTGCAATCATGTCAAGAATAGGTTTGAAGCCGATAACTATACCAAGTGGTGTGGAAGTAAAAGTTGATACAAATAACTATGTAGTAGTTAAAGGCGCAAAAGGAAAATTAGAACAACAACTTGATAAAGAAATTAAAATTGAAATAGAAGATAATACAATTAAATTATCTCGTCCAACTGAGCAGAAGAGACATAAAGCTTTACATGGATTAACAAGAACATTATTAGCTAACATGGTTGAAGGGGTTACTAATGGATATACTAAGAGCCTTGAAATCGTAGGAACTGGATACCGTGCTCAAAAGCAAGGTAAAAAGTTAGCACTTAGCTTAGGTTTTTCTCATCCTGTTGAGATGGAAGATCCAGAAGGCATAGAAGTAGAAGTGCCAGCCCCAACAAAGATAATTGTAAAAGGTATCGACAAGCAATTAGTTGGAAACTATGCTGCTGTAATTAGAGATCTAAGAAGACCAGAGCCTTATAAAGGTAAAGGTGTAAGATATGAAGGAGAAGTTGTTAGACGTAAGGAAGGAAAGACAGGTAAGTAGGAAAGGAGTGAAAACAGGTGCTTAATAAAGAGAATAGTAATGTAAAAAGACAAAAGAGACATTTAAGAATAAGAAAGACTGTAAATGGAACTCCTGACAGACCAAGATTAAATGTGTATAGAAGTTCAAATCATATATATGCGCAAATAATCGATGACAAAGCAGGAAGAACTTTAGTATCTGCTTCTACACTCGATAAAGACTTAAAAGGAAAACTAGAGGCAACTGGAAACAAGGAAGCAGCTAAAGAAGTTGGCAAATTAGTTGCTGAAAAAGCTCTAGCACAAGGCATCCAAGAGGTTATTTTCGATAGAGGTGGATATATTTATCACGGAAGAGTTAAAGAACTTGCAGAAGGTGCAAGAGAAGGCGGATTAAAGTTCTAAATGAAGGAGGGAAAATAATGCAACATGGTCGTATAGATGCTGGAGAATTAGATTTAAAAGAAAGAGTAGTTAGTATAAATCGTGTAACTAAAGTTGTTAAAGGTGGTAGGAACTTTAGATTTAGCGCCCTAGTAGTTGTAGGGGACGAAAACGGATACGTAGGCGTAGGAATGGCTAAAGCTCTTGAAGTTCCAGAAGCTATAAGAAAAGCAATTCAAGACGCTAAAAAGAATTTAATAAAAGTACCTATTGTAGGTACAACAATTCCTCATGAAACAGTAGGAGAGTTTGGAGCAGGAAGAGTATTACTTAAACCAGCCTCAGAAGGTACTGGAGTTATAGCTGGAGGTCCTGTACGTGCAGTTATCGAACTTGCAGGTATAAGGGACTTAAGAGGTAAATCTCTAGGTTCAAACAATCCAAGAAACATGGTAAATGCAACTATGGAAGCTTTAAGACAGCTTAAGAGAGCTGAAGAAGTTGCAAGACTTAGAGGAAAAACTGTAGAAGAGTTATTAGGTTAGGGGGGAAATACCTTGGCTAAAATTCAAATCAAACTAGTAAAAAGCACAATAGGAAGAGTAGAAGCTCACAAAAGAACTATTGAAGCCTTAGGACTTAAAAAAATAGGTCAAATAGTTGAAAAGGAAGATACTCCTCAAATTAGAGGTATGATAGAAAAAGTTAATTATATGGTTGAAGTTATTGAGTAGAACTTTGTAAGAGGAGGTGCAACCATGAAACTACATGAATTAAGACCAAATCAAGGTGGCGGCAGTAAAAAAACTAAAAGATTAGGTAGAGGTACTGGATCCGGACAAGGTAAAACTTCTGGTAAAGGACAAAAAGGACAAAATTCACGTTCAGGCGGTGGAGTAAGACCAGGCTTTGAGGGTGGACAAATGCCACTGTATAGAAGACTTCCTAAAAGAGGTTTTACAAACATATTTGCTAAAAAATATGCTATAGTTAACCTTGATGACTTAAATATATTTGAAGATAATGTAGAAGTAACACCAGAACTTTTAATTCAAACAGGAATAATCAACAAGTTAGAAGATGGAGTTAAAATACTTGGTGATGGAGAATTAAATAAAAAATTAACTGTAAAAGCCAATAAATTCAGCAAATCAGCTGCTGAAAAAATAGAGGCTAATGGGGGAAAGGTAGAGGTGATCTAAAATGCTATCAACTCTTAAGAATGCATGGAAGATTCCAGATTTAAGAAAGAGAATCTTATTTACATTTGCCATGCTAATAGTGTTTAGATTAGGCTCTAGTATTCCAGTACCTGGAATAGACAGAAAAGTAATTGAATCCATGTTTGCTGCTAGCTCAGGGGGAATGCTAGATTTTCTAAACTTAATGGCTGGGGGAGCTTTTAAAGATTTTACGATTTTTGCGCTTAATATTTACCCATATGTAACTGCTTCAATTATTATACAGTTATTGACAATTGCTATTCCAAGCTTAGAAGCTCTAGCAAAAGAAGGAGAAGAAGGAAGAAAGAAAATAGCTGAATACACTAGATATGGTACAGTAGTACTTGCTTTAGTTCAAGCAATAGGTATCAGCGTAGGATTTTTCAACAGAGCTCTTATTAGTAGAGATTTCCTACCAGTAGCAGTAATAGTTTTAGTTTTAACTGCAGGAACAGCATTCTTAATGTGGTTAGGAGAACTTATTACTGAAAAAGGTATTGGAAATGGTATTTCCCTCATAATTTTTGTAGGTATCATTTCAAGAGCGCCTGGCGGATTGATAAAGATGTTTAGGTTAGTTGCAGCAGGCTCAGTAAGTGTAGTAAAAGTAATTGGATTCTTAATAGTAGCATTATTCATCATAGTTGGGGTAATAGCTATACAAGAAGGTACAAGAAAAATACCTGTACAGTATGCTAAAAGAGTTGTAGGAAGAAAGATGTACGGAGGACAAAGTACACATATACCTATAAAAGTATTAATGGCAGGAGTTATTCCTGTAATCTTCTCTACATCATTGCTACAATTTCCTCAAATACTAACTATGTTCTTTAATCCTAACGGGAAAGCTGCTGCTTTTGTTGCGAAATACTTAACAGTAAGTGGTAGTGTAGGAATATGGGTATATTCTATACTAAATATTTTACTAATCATATTCTTCACATATTTCTATACAGCAGTGCAGTTTAATCCTGTTGAGTATGCTAACAATCTGAAACAATATGGTGGTTTTATACCAGGAATAAGACCAGGAAAACCTACTTCAGATTATTTGAGCAGAGTCATTTCAAGAGTTACATTTGCTGGAGCTATAGCTCTATCAATTATTGCAACATTACCAGTTATCCTCGAAGCTTTTATAAAGCTAAACATTCATTTTGGTGGAACTGGATTACTAATAGTTGTAGGTGTTGCTTTAGAGACCATGAAGCAAATCGAAGCTCAAATGATGATGAGACACTACAAAGGATTTTTAAAATAGTTAGTGATCAAATAACACTCTTTGGAGATGATGTGATTGAGACTTATTTTACTAGGACCTCCTGGTGCAGGTAAAGGAACACAGGCGGTTAACATAGTTGAGAAATATAACATTCCACATATATCAACTGGAGATATATTTAGAAAAAATATTAAAGAAGGTACAGACCTAGGGAAAAAAGCAAAAGAATATATGGATAAAGGTCTATTAGTACCTGATGAATTAGTGGTAGCCATTGTTAAAGATAGATTGACAGAAAAAGATTGCGTAGAAGGCTTCTTATTAGATGGCTTCCCAAGAACTGTAGTGCAAGCTGATTCTCTAGATGATGAGCTTAAAGGCTTAAACTATGAATTAGATAAAGTAATAAATATAGAAGTTAGCAAAGAAGAACTCATCGAAAGAGCAGTAGGCAGAAGAGTATGTAAAGATTGTGGTGCAACATACCATATAAAATTTAATCCTTCTAAGATAGAAGGTAAATGTGATGTTTGCGGTGGAGAACTTATTCAGAGAAAAGATGATACTGTAGAGACTGTAACAAAGAGAATCGAAGTGTATCTAGAGCAAACACAGCCTCTAATAAATTACTATGAGAAAAAGGGAATACTAATAAACATTGATGGAAAACAGGATATTGATAAAGTATTCCAAGATATAGTAATAGCATTAGGGAGAGAGTAATAATGATTATTTTGAAAAGTGATAGGGAAATAGAGTTAATGGCAAAAGCAGGAAGGCTTGTTGCTGAGACACATGCATTTCTAGAAAGCATGATAAAGCCAGGAGTGACTACTAAAGAATTAGATGAAGCAGCAGAAGATTTTATTAGAAGTCACGGAGCACTACCTGCTTTTAAAGGCTATAATGGCTTCCCAGGAAGTATTTGTGCTTCTATCAATGAAGTAGTAGTTCATGGGATTCCTGGATTAAACAAGTTAAAAGATGGCGATATTATAAGTATAGATATCGGAACTATAGTTGATGGATACTATGGAGATGGAGCTAAGACATTTCCTGTAGGCAAGGTTTTAGATAAAGATTTAGAACTAATAGAAGTGACTAAACAGTCTTTTTATGAAGGCCTAAAATATGCCAGAGTAGACAATAGATTATCCGATATCTCACATGCAATTCAAAAGTATGTAGAAAATAATGGTTTTTCGGTAGTTAGAGACTTTGTTGGCCATGGAATTGGTCAGAAAATGCACGAAGAACCCCAAATACCCAACTTTGGACTACCAGGTAAAGGGCCTAGACTTAAAGCAGGTATGGTTCTAGCTATTGAACCTATGGTTAATGTAGGCACTTACCATGTAAAAGTACTAAGTGATAACTGGACAGTGGTTACGATAGATGGCAAAAAGTCTGCACATTATGAGCATACAATAGCCATAACCAATGATGAGCCATTAATCTTAACTAAGTTATAATCCATCGAAGAGGTGAATTACATGGAGACCACTAGTGATATTCGTTTAGGTCAGGTGGTTAGATCTAAAGCAGGAAGAGACAAAGGAAAAGTCTTTGTTGTATTAAATGTAGTAGATGATGAATATGTGTTAATAGCCGATGGAGACTATAGAAGAATAGACAATCCTAAGAAAAAGAAGATAAAACACTTAATAGCCTATAAGACTATTATAGAAGACCTTAATGAAAAATTAAGGAGTCAACAGAAGATAAATAACGCATATATCAGAAAAGCTTTAGATCCTTTTAATAAAGAGATATAATACCTATTGAACGGGAGGTTCGATTACCTAATGTCTAAAAAAGATGTTATTGAGGTAGAAGGGACCGTAGCAGAAGCTCTACCAAACGCCATGTTTAAGGTAAAATTAGATAATGGCCATGAAATACTAGCTCACATTTCTGGAAAGCTCAGAATGAACTTCATAAGGATTTTACCAGGTGACAAGGTAACAATAGAATTATCACCTTATGATCTAACTAGAGGTAGAATTACATGGCGTAATAAGTAGCAAGGAGGGTTTACGGTGAAAGTAAGACCATCAGTTAAAAAGATTTGTGAAAAATGTCAAATCATCAGAAGAAAAGGCAAAGTTATGGTGATCTGTGAAAATCCAAGACATAAGCAAAAACAAGGCTAATTAGAGAAAATAAATAACTCTAGTTATATTGTCTGTTTTTTAGTATAATATTTTAGTTGATACAAGTTTATCATTGCGGCTGCTTAAAATAAATTTTAGTTTTGATTTCAAAAGCAAATAGTATAGTCATAAGGAACTTTACTATAATGCACAGTTTTAGGAGGTGTAAACTTTAATGGCTAGAATTGCCGGTGTTGACTTACCAAGAGATAAAAGGGTAGAAGTAGGACTAACATATATTTTTGGAATCGGAAGAGCTAGATCAAATGAAATACTAGCTAAAGCCGGTGTTAATCCAGATACTCGAGTAAAAGACTTAACAGAGTCAGAAGTTAATGAGTTAAGATCAGTAATAGACACATATATGGTAGAAGGAGACCTTAGAAGAGAAGTATCCCTTAACATCAAAAGATTAAGAGAAATTGGATGCTACAGAGGAATCAGACATAGAAGAGGTCTTCCAGTAAGAGGACAAAATACTAAGAATAATGCTAGAACTAGAAAAGGTCCTAAAAAACTTGCAGCAAAAAAAGGTAAAAAGTAATAGTAGAGGAGGGACTTTGATTGGTAGCTAAAAAAGGTGCAAAAGCACGTGTAAAAAGAAGAGAACGTAAAAATATTGAAAGAGGTCAAGCACATATTAGATCAACTTTCAATAATACAATAGTTACATTAGCTGATGCTAATGGAAATGTACTATCTTGGGCTAGTGCCGGACAATTAGGCTTTAAAGGTTCAAGAAAATCTACTCCATTTGCTGCTCAAATGGCAGCAGAAGAGGCAGCTAAAAAAGCTATGGAGCATGGACTTAAAACTGTAGAAGTATTTGTTAAAGGACCGGGAGCTGGTAGAGAGGCAGCAATTAGATCATTACAAGCATCTGGACTTGAAGTTAGCATGATTAAGGATACTACTCCAGTACCACATAACGGTTGTAGACCACCAAAACGTAGAAGAGTCTAGTGAATTGATATAGGAGGTGCACAAGAATGGCAAGATACACGGGTCCTGTTTGTAGACTTTGCCGTAGAGAAGGACAAAAACTCTACTTAAAGGGAGATAAATGTTTTACGGACAAATGTCCAGTAACAAGAAGAAACTATGCTCCTGGGCAACACGGACAAAGCAGGAAAAAATTATCTAACTATGGAATGCAATTAAGAGAAAAACAAAAAGTTCGTAGATACTATGGTATTTCTGAAAGTCAAATGAGAAAATACTTTGAAGCAGCAGATAAAAAAGTAGGAATCACAGGTGAAAACCTATTAAGATTATTAGAATTAAGATTAGACAACGTAGTATTTAGACTTGGTTTAGCAGCATCAAGAGCTGAAGCAAGACAACTTGTTACTCACGGTCACTTTAGAGTAAATGGTAAGAAGGTTGACATCCCTTCATACTTAACTTCAGTTGGAGATACTATAGAAGTTAAAGAAGGAAGCAAATCATCACCAAGATTTAAGGAACTTCAAGAGGGATTCCAAGGGAATGTAGTGCCATGGTTGCAAATGGATATAGAAAACATGGTAGGCAAAATTGTTTCAGAGCCATCTAGAGAAGACATCGATCTACCAATACAAGAGCACTTAATAGTAGAGCTATATTCTAAATAATAATTATTAGAATCAGTTACCCTCATGATAATGATAGACTAATAAAGATTATAAGGAGGGTCAAGTGTAAATGATAGAAATAGAAAAACCAAAAATAGATATTGTTGATATAAACGAAGACAACACTTATGGTAAATTTGTTGTTGAACCTTTAGAAAGAGGATATGGAACTACCTTAGGTAACTCATTAAGGAGAATTTTACTATCATCATTACCAGGTGCTGCTGTTTCTTCTATAAAGATACAAGGTGTATTACATGAATTCTCCACTATACCTGGGGTATTAGAAGATGTTTCAGAGATTATTCTAAACATAAAGAATATTGCTGCTGTAATGTACTCAGATGAACCCGTAATGCTTAAAATAGAAGCAGAGGGTTCTGGGGAAATTACCGCAGGGGATATTACAACAGGTAGTGAAGTGGAGATACTAAATAAAGACCTTCATATAGCTACACTTGAAGATGATGCAAAATTATATATGGAGCTTGAAATGACAAGAGGAAGAGGTTATGTTCCTGCAGAGAGAAATAAAAAGGATAACCAACCAATAGGTGTCATTCCAATAGATTCTATATATACACCTGTTAAAAAAGTGAATTTCAAAGTCGAAAACACAAGGGTTGGTCAGATTACTGATTATGACAAATTAACCCTTGAGGTTTGGACAGATGGTACTATAAAACCTGATGAAGCTACTTCATTAGGAGCTAAGATTCTCAACGAGCATTTAAACCTATTTATTACATTAACAGAGCATGTTAATGATGTTGAAATAATGGTTGAAAAAGAAGAAGATAAGAAAGAAAAAGTTCTTGAGATGACTATTGAAGAGTTAGATCTTTCCGTCAGATCTTATAATTGCTTAAAGAGAGCAGGCATAAATACTGTTGAGGAATTAACACAGAAAACTGAAGAAGATATGATGAAGGTAAGAAACCTTGGAAAGAAATCCCTTGAAGAAGTTCAACAAAAACTTGAAGAGTTAGGATTAGGGTTGAAGAAAAGTGATGAGTAATACAAGCTTAAAGGAGGGATGAGGATGGCTAAGCTAAGAAAATTAGGACGCCCTACTGATCACAGAAAAGCAATGCTTAGAAATCTTGTTACAAGCCTACTTAGAAATGGCAAGATAGAGACAACTGAAACAAGAGCTAAAGAAACAAAGAGAATGGCCGAAAAAATGATCACTCTAGCAAAAAGAGGAGACTTACATGCTAGACGTCAGGTTTTAGCATATGTGTATGACGAAACAGTAGTTAAAAACTTATTTGATGAAATAGCACCAAAATATGCAGATAGAAATGGTGGTTATACAAGAATGTTAAAACTTGGACCACGTAGAGGCGACGCTGCAGAAGTAGTAATATTAGAATTAGTATAATTGTTATGGGGATTAAGTTAGAGTATTATAGACTTAGTCCCTTTTTCAATTTAATAAATAACATTGTTTATTTATTCTTTATCTGCGGTATGATATAATATAGAATTGTTGAAAAGTGTTGAGTTTCATTGAACATAATAGAGCTATGTGTTAAAATAAAGTGGTATATAATGTATCTTATAGAGAGGGATATTAATGACTGACACAATGATAAAGATAGAAAATGTTACTTATGAATATACTACAACTGAAGATAAAGAATTTGCAGCGTTAAAAGATGTGAGCCTAGAAATAAAAAAAGGAGAGTTTCTAGTAATCCTTGGTCATAATGGTTCAGGTAAATCTACTTTAGCAAAGCTAATGAATGCACTCTTATTACCAACAAAGGGCAAGGTGTATGTAAATGGTATGGATACTATGGATATGAACAAAATATGGGACATAAGACAAACTGCAGGAATGGTATTTCAGAACCCAGACAATCAATTAGTAGCCACCATAGTAGAAGAAGACGTTGCTTTTGGGCCTGAAAATCAAGGAATAGAGCCAAAAGAAATAAGAAGAAGAGTAGATGAAGCATTAGATATAGTAGAGATGGGACAGTATAAAAAGCATGCTCCCCATTTACTATCAGGTGGACAAAAGCAGAGGATAGCAATAGCAGGAATATTAGCAATGAATCCAGATTGTATAGTATTAGACGAGCCTACTGCAATGCTAGATCCTTCAGGAAGAAAAGAAGTAATGAGTACAATAGAAAAGCTAAATAAAGAAGAAAAAAAGACTATTGTTCATATCACTCATTATATGGATGAAGCAGTAAATGCAGATAGAATAGTAGTTATGGAAGAAGGACAAATAGTATTAGAAGGTACACCAAAGCAGGTCTTTAGTAAGGTAGAAGAATTAAAAGAACTTGGGCTCGATGTACCACAAGTTACAGAGCTTGTATATGGCCTTAGAAAAGAAGGAATTGACCTTCCAGCTGACATATTAACTGTTGATGAATTGGTGGGGTTGCTATGACAATAAAAATAGAAAATTTAACATTTATATATAATGAAAACACACCTTTTGAATCTAGGGCATTAGATAACATAAACCTAGAGATAAAAGAAGGTGAATTTGTAGGACTTATTGGGCATACTGGCTCAGGTAAATCTACATTAATACAACATCTAAATGGTCTATTAAAACCTACTTTAGGAAAGATTGAAATAGGTGGCGTAGATATAACGGCTAAGGGCACTAGCTTAAAGGCAATACGCCAAAAAGTAGGGCTTGTATTTCAGTATCCTGAACACCAGCTATTTGAAGAAACTGTTTATAAGGATATTGCTTTTGGACCACAAAATTTAGGCTTATCACAGGAAGAAGTAGATAACAGAGTAAAGGAAGCTATGGAACTTGTTGGTCTAGACTTTGAATCAGTTAGCGACAGATCCCCCTTTGAACTTAGTGGCGGACAGAAAAGAAGGGTCGCTATAGCAGGAGTACTAGCTATGAAACCAGAAGTACTAGTATTAGATGAGCCTACTGCTGGACTTGATCCCAAAGGAAGGGACGATATATTAGGGCAAATACAAAGCCTATATGAAAAAAACAAGATGACTATTATTTTAGTATCACATAGTATGGAAGACATAGCCCGTTTAGTAAATAGAATAATAGTAATGCATAAAAGCAAAGTAGCTATGACGGATACACCTAGAGAAGTATTTAAAAGAGCTAATGAGCTTGAAAGTCTAGGATTAGGTGCTCCGCAGATAACATACTTCATGAAGGCTTTTAAGAATAAAGGACATGATATTAGAGAAGATGTTCTTACTGTAGAAGAGGCAAAGGAAGAAATTTTAAAATATTTAAGGAGAAGTGGCAATGCTTAAGAATATAACCATAGGTCAATACTTTCCGGGAGAAACAATTATCCATAGATTAGATCCTAGGATAAAGCTACTAGGGACCTTTGCATTCATAATTTCCTTATTTTTTATTAATAGCTTTTATCCTTATATACTTGTAGTAGCATTTCTATTAACAACAATAAAACTATCCGAGGTTCCTTTAAGCTACGTAATCAAAGGGCTGAAACCACTTTTTTTAATAATAAGTATTACCTTTTTGATAAATGTATTTATGACAAAAGGTGAGATACTTTTTGAAATTGGACCCTTAGATATAACTAAAGAAGGATTGATACAAGCTACATTTATGGCATTAAGATTGATATTTTTAGTCATGGGTACTTCACTTTTAACTCTTACTACCTCACCAATTTCACTAACAGATGGAATAGAGCGACTATTAAAGCCGCTAAGTAAAATAGGTGTACCTGCTCATGAGCTTGCTATGATGATGACTATAGCTCTTAGATTTATACCTACTTTGTTAGAAGAGACAGACAAGATAATGAAAGCTCAAATGGCTAGAGGCGCTGATTTTGAAAGTGGAAATATAATGAATAGAGCAAAAAGCTTAGTTCCACTATTAGTACCACTTTTCGTAAGTGCATTTAGACGAGCAGACGAGCTTGCTATGGCTATGGAAGCAAGATGCTATAGAGGTGGGGAAAATAGAACCAGAATGAAGGAGCTAAAGTTAGAAAAGCTAGATTATATAGCATTAAGTATAACAACAGTATTTATAGCAATAATAATCACATACAGGTACATTTAAGAGGGTAAATTTATGAGAAATATAAAGCTCATAATAGAATATGATGGGACAAATTATTCAGGCTGGCAAAAGCAGCCTAATCAAAAGACAATACAAGAGACTATAGAAGAGTCTATTAAAAAGATAACTAAAGAAGATATTGATATATTTGGCTCAGGTAGAACTGATAGAGGAGTTCATGCAAGGGGACAAGTAGCAAATTTCTTTACAAGTGCAAGAATACCTGGAGAAAAATTTAAGGATGCTATTAACAGTGTTTTACCAGATGATATTGTCATAAGCCATTCAGAAGAGGTTGATGAAGAATTTCATTCAAGATATAGCGCAAAGGGCAAAGAGTATAGATATGTTTTTTATAATAGAAGAGTACCAAGCCCACTACTCAGGAATTATGCATATCATGTGCCTCAAAAACTTCATTTTGACTTGATGGAAAAGTCTATTAACGATTTCATTGGAACTCATGATTTTATTGCATTCATGGCTTCAGGAAGTTCAGTAAAAGATACTATTAGGACAATACATAATGTACACTTAAGCAAAAACCATGAGATAATTGAGTTAAAAATAGGCGGAAATGGGTTTTTATACAATATGGTTAGGATTATTGCAGGTACATTAGTAGATATAGGCATTGGCAAGATAGATAGTAGCCATATTCCACAAATTATAGCATCGAAGGACAGAAAAAATGCAGGTCATACTGCTCCGCCTCAAGGTTTATATCTAGAAAAGGTATTCTACACAATATAAATAATTTACCGATTTATTGAAAATGACTTGACACACGTGGAAGGTTGTATTAAAATATAAAGGTATGTTAGCATAAAAAATCCACTAGCCCCGGATTTTTATATATATACGCTTAACTCATCGGTTTATAAGGAGGGAAATAGATGAAAAGTTATATTGCAAAGCCTAATGAAATTGAAAGAAAATGGTACATCATTGACGCTGAAGGAAAAACACTAGGAAGATTAAGTACTGAAATTGCAAGCATATTAAGAGGAAAACATAAACCAATTTTTACACCACATGTTGATACTGGAGATTATGTAATAGTAATCAATGCAGAAAAGGTTGTATTAACTGGCAAGAAATTAGAGCAAAAAGCATATAGATACCACACAGGATATGCAGGTGGACTTAAAGAAGTTCCATACAGCAAGCTAATGGAAAAGAACCCAGAAAAAATTATTAGCTTAGCAGTTAAAGGCATGTTACCTAAAAATTCTTTAGGAAGAGCTATGTTCAAGAAATTAAAAGTATACAAAGGTTCAGAACATAAACATGAAGCTCAAAAACCTGAAGTTTATGAAATATAGTTCAGGAAGGGAGGATACTGTAAATGGCTAAGGTTCAATACTACGGTACAGGTAGAAGAAAAAAATCAATAGCAAGAGTAAGATTAGTTCCAGGTTCAGGGAACATAACTATAAATAAAAGAGATTTAGAAGAGTACTTTGACTATGATACTCTAAAAGTAATAGTTAAAGAGCCTCTAACTATAACAGATACATTAGATAAATATGATGCATTAGTTACAGTTAATGGTGGCGGATTTACTGGTCAAGCAGGAGCAATAAGACACGGAATATCAAGAGCTTTAATTAAAGCTGATGAAGAACTAAGACCTATACTTAAAAAAGCAGGTTTCTTAACAAGAGACCCAAGAATGAAAGAAAGAAAGAAATATGGTCTTAAAAAAGCAAGAAGAGCATCACAATTCTCAAAGAGATAGAAAAGAGTTCAGAGCGTCAAGTGGATTATCAATTCACTTGGCGTTTTTTTATGCAAAAAAAGAAATTAGTCTAAAATCATTCCTCTAACATAATAGTAATATCATCATTAATAAAAAAATAGTATTAAATATCATCATATTATTAATTCGAAGAGTTAAAGGAGTGCTAGATTAATGAAATTAGTAATAATAAGAAAAGAAGTACTATTAGTTTTACCTTTACTTTTACTAGGAATAGCCTTTGCACTTATGGGAAAAAATGATTCTGTTACAACAATGTACCTGCCTATTACAGATAAGGTAATAGCCATTGATGCAGGACATGGAGGAGTTGATCCTGGAGCACTAGGAAAGCAAGGAACTAAAGAAGATGAAATAAATCTTCAAATTGCTTTGAAACTTAGAAAGTTAATAGAAGAAAACGGTGGAGTAGTTATACTTACAAGGAATAACGGAGAGGGTTTATATACTGAAGAATCCAAAACAATTAGAGATAAAAAGAATGAAGATCTTAGAAATAGAAAAATAGAAGTGAACAACAGCAAACCTGATATATTGCTATCAATACATCTAAATAGCTTTCCAGAAGCCAAATATTATGGTGCACAGACCTTTTATAAAGATGGATGTGAGAAAAGCAAAAACTTAGCTCTTCTAATTCAAGAAGAACTAAAAAATGTACTAGATAAGAATAATAAAAGAGTTCCACAACCAAGAGATAGTATATATTTAATTAAAGAATCAGAAGCTCCTGCAATCATAATTGAATGTGGATTTCTTTCAAATCCTGAAGAAGAAAACAGACTAAAAGATCCTAAATATCAGCAAAAAATAGCTTGGGGAATATATATAGGAGTAATGAGATATTTTAATGAATATGAAAAGTAACAGTAAATTAGTAAATAATAAAAGAGTCATTTCAATCGAGAATGAATATCATAATAGACTGTAATAAATAACATGTGAATAATTTAATGTGGATAACTTTTTAGACTGTGGAAAACTAGTTATTATGTAAAGTACTATCAACTATAGCTTTTTATTTCGTGAAAATATATGTTTACATAAGTTATCCACCTAGGATTGTGGATAATGTGGATAAAGTGGATAGCAAATTGATAATCTATATCAATTGCAAGAACTAGGAATAATGTACTAATTATTATAGGAATATGGAGTGGATTTTTTCTGGAAATAAGGCTTTGAAAAATTATAATAATATAATAGAATATGAGTATGCTTAAGAATAGAACAATATGTATTTTAACAACAAAAGAAATTGCAGGGGGTTGATAATAGAATGAAAAGCAAACCTATTATTGTTGGAGCAGTAATTTCTTCCATATTACTAGTAGTATTTATATTTCTAGCAATACAGGTATCCTCAACAGATGGAGGCATATATTTTGACCAAAAGATTATATCCTCTGTTCATGAAAATATAAATCCAGCAATGAAGAATTTTATGGTAGCAATTAGTTTTTTAGGCTCCGCTAAGTTTTACTTCATAATAGCACCATTTTTAATATGGTATTTATTAAAGAGAAAACATTCAGTCGAGTTTTTAGCTTTATTAATTTCTATTTTAGGAAGTGTTTTGTTAAACCATTTATTAAAAATTAATTTTGGAAGAATTAGACCTTATGAATATTTTTTAGTAGAGCAAGGCGGGTTTAGTTTTCCAAGCGGACACTCTATGAATACACTTAGTTTTTATGGAATGGCTGCATATCTTTATTTAAGGAACAGAAGGATAGATTCCAAGAAAGTACTTATTTGGTTAGCTACTATAGTTTTCATAGGGCTTATGGGCTTTAGCAGAATATATTTAGGAGTACATTGGCCTACAGATATAATCGCAGGCTATAGTGCAGGTTTTATATGGCTTTACATATGCATATTAGGTGTTGAGATTGCACACAAACGATTAAAATATAAAAGCTACTAATTTAACTAATTAGTAGCTTTTTAAATATTATTTAAATCTTAATGTCTTTCTCAGCTAATTTTGCATCAATATAACTTCTAAGCATAGTTTTAATAACTGCAGCTACAGGTACTGCTAGAAGCATTCCCATTACCCCAGCTACTCCTCCACCTATTATTACGGCAGTAATTATCCAAAATGGACTTAAGCCTACATGCATACCTAATATTTTTGGACCTAAGTATAGTCCATCAAACTGTTGCAGTAAGAAAATAAATATCAGTACCCATAAGGCTTTTATAGGGCTATAGAATAGGGTAATTACTGTAGCAGGTATCATACCTATAAACGGTCCAAAGTAAGGTATCATATTAGTTACTCCTACTATAGTACTTAGTACAAGTGAATATGGTGTTCTTAGCATTGATAAACCAATAAAACATAATATACCTATTATAGTTGAATCAATTATTTTTCCAATTAAAAAACTAGAAAATTGCATATTAGATTCTCTGCCTATTTCAATTATTTTTTCTGCTCTCTCAGGTTTGAATATAGCATACATAAGCGCTTTAGATTGCTTTTTGAATAGTTCCTTATCTTTAAGCATGTATATTGATATAACCAAACCTAAAACAAAATTTGTCAAAGTAGAGGTTATGGCAGATGTAATATCTATAAGCTGAACTATGGTTTTATTTAGTAATGGATTTAAAGTAGAAGTTATTTGGTTAATTATATTTGAAAGATTTTCATAAAGATAATCAGTAACTCCTAATCTATCCAATATACCAAGGTTTAGAGTATGAGTGTTAAAATACTCTTCTGTAATTTTAACAAACTTTGGAACTTCTTTAAAAAGATTTCTTAAACCAATCACAATTTTAGGGGTTAGTATTGTGATTATTAGTGTTACAAAAAGCAGAAGTATCACATATACAATTAATATATTCCATATTCTTTTGAGCTTGAATTTATCTTCAATATAGCAGAGCAATGGATTTAATATATAAGCAATACCAAAAGCCCAGAAAAAGGGCTGTAAAAGACTAATGAATGGAGAAAACGAACTAGGAACAGTAATAAATTTAAATAATAATATAGATATAATTATAATTGGCAACAGATTTAAGTAATTTCTTTTTATCTTAATGGTAATCCACTCCTCAAATAGTAATTATATTAATTATATCATTTGTTAAGCAAAAATCGTAGGGTACAAGTATTTTGTTTATTTATTAATTTCTTTTTTAAGTTCATTAAGAGCACGTTTAAATTTATCTATTTTCAAATGAGGAAAGGCTTTAATAATTCTTTTATGTGATGAACTTCGTTTTTGAAGTAATTCCTCATATTCTGCTTTAAAGTCCTTAATTTTATTTCTAGCCTCAGTTAATACTTCACTGATATCTTCTCTCTTTTCATGTAATACTCCTTCTAGTCTAGTCACCACTTCTTTCTTTTCTTGAGCTAAGTGTTCTCTGATGGCAGCCTTATCAAGGTTCTCTAGTTTTTCTGTCAAGTCTCTAAGTAATTGATGCAGCTTTAAAATATTAGCTACAGTGGTAACAAGGTCTATAGACATCCCAATAATTATGACAGTAGTTAGACTATATACTATAGAAGATGGGACAGAATGTACTGCTCCCTTTATAAATGGATGGACAAATAAAACAATTATTGAAGATACGACACCCCATATAATAGAGAACTTCAAACAAATATAACCACTCAAGTTATATGATTCTTCACTATAGTCCCACCATCTTGCATGAAATATTGACTCTAATAAATAACCAGTTATATATTCTAATACAGAAGTAACAAAGACAGCACCTAAAAATAATAAGGTTATATTGTTACTGATAGGTCTTAAGAATAATAATACTAATAAAACGCCAAACCCATAAACAGGGCAATAGGGTCCAGCTAAAAATCCACGGTTAACAAATCTTCTTTCTTTCCAATATGCATAACTTACTTCGGTACACCATCCTAGAAAAGAATAGATAATAAAATAGCTAAAGATTTCTTTGATAGAAATAGAAAAAAAGTAAATATTATCCATAAAAAAACCCCCTTTAACATATAGGTATTATAGCATAATAGAAAAAAGAAGGACAATAAAAAAGCTATATATCTATATATTCAAATGAAAAAAATAGTATAATAATACTATGACTAATCCATAACTATACAAAGATAAATAGTGGAGGGAATTCTATGGACATTCAATTAAAATCATATAAAAAAGATTTTCAGTACTCATATTCAATAGGAGTATTTCCAACATTAGAATTGATAAACAATAAAAAAGAAGATGTGATAATGGTTTTATTAAGCACTAATGGCGAGGAAAATGAAGGCGTTAAGAAGATAATAGATTTATGCAATGAATATAATATCGAATTTGAAATAAACGATAAAGCCATAAATAGAATATCAAAAAAAGAAAATAGCTATGCCATAGGAGTATTTAAGAAATATGAGCAAAGACTAGATTCTAAAAACAATCATGTTGTTTTGGTGAATCCTAGCGATATGGGTAATTTAGGTACTATTATAAGGACTATATTAGGATTTGGAATAAAGGATTTAGCCATTATTAGACCTGGTGTAGATATATTTGACCCTAAAGCCATAAGAGCATCTATGGGGGCAACATTCAAGCTTTCATTTCAGTATTTCGTTGATTTTAACAGCTATTTAGATACATACAATCATGATATATATACATTTATGCTTGATGCAAAAGAAAGCCTTCATGATATCCAAATAGACTCTAGCAGACCTTTTTCATTAGTCTTTGGAAATGAAGGAAGTGGGCTGGGAGAAGAATTTAAAGATATAGGAACCAGCATAATAATTCCCCATAGCAATGAAATAGATTCATTGAACCTTTCCATCGCAGTGGGGATAGCAACGTATGAGTTTACGAAGAATTTATAGATC
>CAYYDM010000029.1:25466-28285 GCA_964470635.1 uncultured Clostridia bacterium
AACCTTCTCCTCCAGTGACGTTCAAGCCTACTAATAAGTAATCCGCTTTTGGGGGACATGTGGACAAACTCTCTGTCACTTATCATGATTCCTGCATGGGTAATTACATCATGACTAATTACAAAATAAGCTAAGTCTAGTGGCTGTAATTCATCTATACTGACATTCTTACAGCCTAGGCTTTTTATTCCTCTAACATATCTTTCAGGATCAATTCTATACCATTCTTCTTCAATGGGTTTACCATCGTCTCCAGGAATATCTATTCCAAAGTCTTTATAAAAAAGTTGTATAAATCCAAGACAATCAATGCCTTCCTCAAGATTTCTCCCATTGCGAAGAAATCTTGCATTTTTATATTTCTTAATAGTTTCATAAATCTTTTCTTGAATGCTTTCATTCATACAGGTTATCCCTCCAAAGTATGTATATGAAAAAATCACTATGTTATATAATATGTGGTAGCTTATAAATAGTGAATAAATAAAAAATAAATATTAGATTTTTTATACCTGTGTTTAGAAGAGATAGAGGATGAAAATCAATATAAAAAAAAATAAGGGATATGCTAAGACTAGCAATATCCTTTATTTTTTTACTTATTTATAGACTCAAGATACTCATCATAAGTCATTTTTCTATCAATTAATCCTGAAGGAGTAATTTCAATGATTCTATTAGCTATAGTCTGTATAAACTGATGATCATGAGAAGTAAATAAAATGTTGCTCTTATAATCTCTAAGACCATTATTTAGTGCTGTAATGGACTCAAGGTCTAAATGGTTTGTAGGCTGATCTAAAACCAAGACATTTGCTGTACTTAACATCATCTTAGAAAGCATACATCTTACTTTTTCTCCTCCAGATAGAACCTTAGCCTTCTTTAGAGCTTCTTCACCAGAGAATAGCATTCTACCTAAAAATCCTCTAAGGTAGCTTTCAGACTTTTCCTCTGAGAATTGGCGCATCCAATCCACAAGATTTAATTCCACATCATTAAAGAACTCAGAGTTATCATTTGGAAAATAAGCTGTAGTTATGGTAACTCCCCATTTGAACTCACCGCTATCAGGTTCCATTTCTCCCATAAGTATCTTAAACAATGTAGTAATAGCTATTTCATTTTCTCCTACAAAAGCAATCTTATCGTCTTTACCTACTGTAAAGCTAATATTATCTAACACCTTTACGCCATCAATAGTTTTAGATAATCCTTCTACGGTTAAAATATTGTTACCTACTTCTCTTTCTGGTTTAAAGCCAACATAAGGATATCTTCTATTAGAAGGCTGTATATCATCTATAGATATTTTTTCAAGAAGCTTTTTACGAGAGGTCGCTTGCTTTGATTTAGAAGCATTTGCACTAAATCTAGCAATAAACTCTTGAAGATCCTTAATTTTTTCTTCTTTTTTCTTATTTTGATCTTTCATCATTTGAAGAGCCAATTGGCTAGATTCATACCAGAAGTCATAGTTTCCTACATATAGCTTTATTTTCCCAAAATCTATATCTGCCATATGGGTACATACTTTATTAAGGAAATATCTATCGTGAGATACAACTATAACAGTACCTTCAAACTCAATTAAAAATTCTTCAAGCCAAGCTATTGCTTTGATATCTAAGTGGTTAGTAGGCTCGTCTAATATCAAAATCCCTGGCTTTCCAAATAAGGCTTGAGCAAGAAGTACCTTGATTTTATCGTTTCCTGAAAGTTCTTTTACTTTTTTATCATGCATATCTGTACTTATTCCTAGGCCTTGAAGTAGAGAGGAGGCCTCGGATTCTGCTTCCCAACCGTCTAGTTCTGCAAACTCGCATTCAAGTTCAGAGGCTTTGATTCCATCTTCGTCTGTAAATTCTGGCTTAGCATAGAGAGCTTCTTTTTCTTTCATTATTTCATACAATCTCGTATTTCCCATAATAACAGTTTCTAATACTTGATGTTCATCATATTGGAAATGGTCTTGTTTTAGCACAGACATACGAACACCAGGAGCCACACTTACTTCTCCAGTAGTTGATTCAATTTCACCGGACAAAATCTTTAAAAAAGTACTTTTTCCAGCTCCATTTGCCCCAATAACTCCGTAGCAGTTACCAGGAGTAAATTTTATATTTACATCTGAAAAGAGCTTGCGCCCTCCAAATTGTAAGCTTAAATTTGTTACAGTAATCATCTAAATACCTTCCTTCACTTATAATAACAATCCTCGTGATATTGTACCATAAAAACATCTAATATAGAAGTGCCGAAAATAAACCAAATTAAATAATATATAAAAAAAGTAAGCCTTATTTTTCAAAGGCTTACTTTTTGAACAGCTTGTCCTTTATTAAGATTTAAAGAGTATGTATTGCTATGAGTATTTATAGGTTTTAAAATAGTTAATAATTAAAGCTAAAGATAATTAATGTACTGATTATTTTATTACACGTATCACTCTAACTTCTCTGATAGGTTCTGGATTGATAGGACCTGCAAAAGCAATACTGCTTAGGCTAGTAAGAATAGTTAGAACTGATAATAATATAAGTATTTTCTTTTTCATTTTATGCCTCCTTTTCTTTTTTTAGTAACATTTCTATTAAATCTTCTGCTGCTTTATAGCTATTTTCCTTTATGTAATAAAGCAACAGTTTAAGCACTAGGGTAAAATCTTCGCTTAATTTCATATTATTAATTTCATCTTCTAAGGTATTCATCAAAGTATCTAGTTTATTTAACCAGTTTGCTTGAATGTACAATTCTACTAAACTAGAGATGAATTTTTTATAGAGATTGTATTTTCCGTTTTTCTTTGATAGAGCTAA
>CAYYDM010000030.1:0-5989 GCA_964470635.1 uncultured Clostridia bacterium
AATCCCTAATTGGTCCATGGATAGTTTTCCACTTTTACTAACACATGTTGCTTCTACAATAATTAGACCAGCACCACCCTTAGCTAATGCCTTATAGTGGTTTATATTCTTATCAGATACAAAACCATTTTCCGCAGCAAAAGTAAAGCAGACCATTGGTGGTAATGCAATTCTATTTTTTATTTCTACATTTTTAATTTTATGTGATGTAAAAAGTAAACTCATCATTCCCCAACCTTTCATATAATTTTGAAATATCCTGTTATTTTTAGCTCATCTTACTTAATCTATAAACTTAATTTTTACTCCATTACAACCCTTCTACCTTCTCTACAGTTTCCATATCATAGGAAACCAGTACTTTCATATATCCGTTAAACATGTTATTTACCTCTTCATTGCCTGTGTCTACAAGAAGCGGTCTTCCTTTTAGAGAACGAAGTTTGTTTTTAGATGCAATAATACGTATGTTTTCTTTTCCTACTTTTTTAATGACTTCAGCACTAATTTGTTGATTGCCTCTTCCAAAGATATAACCTTGTCCACCAATAACAGTAACTATTATTTTAGCCTTGTTTCCTTCTATTATATCTAAGATTTCCTTTTCATTTACATCAGATGCTATTAGCTCTTTATTTTTTACAATGTCTATTCCCAAAAGAGTATTAGGTAATCCTAACTTTTCCATAATAGGCCTAGTAGATGTTCCAGAGCCTATTATATAGAATACATCTGGTTCCATTCCTTCAACTATTTTTTCAGCAATGCCCTCTAAGGCATCTTCCTCGGAACCAATACCACTGGATTTACTTGTTTGAATAAGCTCAGGCTCTAATGGTATTCTCATATATCCATATAGCCTTGCTGTTACCACGCCCTCCCTAAATGCCTCTTCATCTATATCCATTACCTCTGCTTCTTTTGTTTTTATATCTTCATTTTGGAGATATTTTAAGGTTATCTCACCTGCTGCCTTAGGGTGGCTTGCATATACTGCTGAGTGAATTTTAACTCCTGCCGGTATTCCAATAGCTGGCGTTTTAGTTCCAATTACATTGAAAATATTACGTGCAGTACCATCTCCTCCAGCAAAAAGTATGATATCTACTCCCTTTTCCAACGTTTTTTTCGCGGCTTCTTCTGTATCTTCAGGTCCAAAGCTACTTTTCTTTTCACTTAAAACTACTGGTTCAAATCCTACGGCAATCGCCTCTTCTTCCCCCATGTCTCCAGGATAAGTAAAAATTTGTAGTTTATCCTTAAGAGGAAGTAAGCATTCTAAAGCCTTTTTTGCTTTATCTGGAGATTCAGGTACAGCCCCAAGACTACGGGCTTTTTCTAAGATTTCTAATCCATCAGTACCCTTAAGCCCTACTCTTCCTCCCATGCCTGCAATAGGATTAACTATAAATCCTAGTTTCATAAAATACACCTCTTAATTTTTTATTTTTGATTTATATTCTTACCCTAAATATATTATAATAGCATAAGTTTTGCAATTTTCATCTTTAATAAATCCTCCGCAAATATATCACCAACTATAAATGTCTCTTCTTTACCAAAACATAGCAACAACCATTTCATAAAAATCTATATAAGAAACTATAGTTTCTCGAGTATCAACTTTCAACCCTTGACCCAATAACTCTTAAAGCCATTTCTTTTTCTTCATAAAAATATATAATCCAATACTCACTAGTACCATAACACCAATAGAAATTGGATAGCCATATTTCCACCCTAACTCGGGCATATTAAAAAAATTCATGCCGTATATCCCTGTTATTACTGTCAATGGGGCAAAAAATGTTGCAATAATTGTTAGCCTCTCACTTATTTGATTCCTATTTGTAGATAATGTACTATCATATAGATATTGTAACTGCTTAATCATTTCAGCTAAATCAATAATAAAGTCATATAACTTATTTAGGCGTATATCAATGTTCTTAAAATATCGGAGATAATCTTTTTTAATAAATTTATTTTCATTGACCATTATTTGATCTCCTATATAAAGAAGTGGACGAAGATTTCTCCTAATGACATTCACAATTGATCTATAGTAATTAATCTTCATTAATTGTTCCTGATTTGCCTCTTGTATAATCAGATCTTCTAACTCTTGTATTTTTCTTTCCAATTCCTCAAGAGTTACAAATAAATTAGATAATAATTTATCAAATATAAGATAATATATCCTATTTAGTCTTCCATCAACTTTTTGAAGCTTCTCTTTTTTTTGTAATATAATATCCTGTAGCTCTTTTCTTAGAACACTGTCTGGATGCAAAACTAATACAAGATAATTTCTTCCTATGTATAGGTTAACTTCCTCAAATTTTAGTTTTTCCTCTAGCATATAGAAATAATTTAAATTAATATAATCATAATTATCGTAGCTTTCCATCCTAACAAAGTCGTCAAGATGTATACATTCTTCGATAGTTTCTTGAGCAAAGTTAAATATATTCTGAACATCTAATATTTCTTCTCCAGAACATACAATGTAATATTCTTGGGCCTCATTAAACCAGTTCTCGGCAAAAACCTGACTGTCTGTTTTCTCATTGCTAAGATTGTAAATATTCATATATATCCTCCTTAACTATATATGAGCCTTTAGTGACGATTCAGTTTTCCGTAAATGTCTTAGGTAATTATTCCATTTGAAAACCTCTTATATAGCTTATATCCAAGTATTTGGCAAAAAGAAGCAAGAGGAACTGTCCCCGTGCTTCTCTTGTACTTATCAATTCATTTTTACGCTGCAAATTGGCTATTATAAAGTTCTGCATAGAATCCTTTCTTTGCAAGAAGTTCTTCATGGCTACCTTGTTCGACTATATCTCCATCCTTCATAACAAAGATTAAATCTGCATCTCTTATAGTTGAAAGTCTATGAGCAATTATAAAAGCTGTTCTTCCCTTCATTAAGTTCTCCATAGCTCTTTGTATTAATATTTCTGTTCTAGTATCTACAGAAGATGTTGCCTCATCTAAGATAAGAATCTTAGGATCTGAAAGAATTGCTCTTGCTATGGTTAGAAGCTGCTTTTGACCTTGAGATATATTGTTAG
The DNA here is from genome assembly GCA_964470635.1 of uncultured Clostridia bacterium. GTDB lineage: Bacteria > Bacillota > Clostridia > Tissierellales > Proteiniboraceae > Proteiniborus. The sequence goes on from CAYYDM010000030.1 coordinate 3,081, forward strand.
CTTCTTCGTTTATGACCATATTGTATCCATCTGGTAAGGTCTGTATAAATCTATGGGCATGGGCAGACTTTGCAGCTTCTATTACTTCCTCATCTGTTGCATCTAGCCTTCCATATCTTATATTTTCCATTATAGTTCCAGAGAAAAGCCATGTGTCTTGAAGAACCATACCAAAATTATTTCTTAAGTCTTCCCTTGTAAAATCACTTATATCATGATCATCTATAAGGATTCTACCTTCATTTAAATCATAGAATCTCATTAGAAGCTTGACTATTGTAGTCTTTCCTGCTCCAGTAGGTCCTACTATAGCAACTTTCTGCCCTGGTTTTATCTCTGCAGAAAAATTATTTATTATTGTCTTATCTTCTCTATATCCAAATTTAACATTTTCAAAAGTTACTTTTCCTTCTACTTCTTCTAACTTAACAGGTTTTTCAATTTCTTTAGTTTCCTCTTTTTCCTCTAAGAATTCAAACACTCTTTCAGCTGCAGCAATTGTAGATTGAAGTACATTACTTATTTGAGCAACTTGAGCTATTGGCTGAGTAAAACTTCTTATATATAGTATAAATGAAGATATATCTCCCACTTCTATAGTCTTTCTAATAGCAAACCATCCACCGAGAATAGAAACCGCAACATATCCTATATTCCCTATAAACACCATAATAGGCATCATCATACCAGATAGAAATTGTGCCTTCCAAGCAGAATTATAAAGTTCTCCATTGATTTTCCTAAATTCCGTTACTGCCTCTTCTTCAGCATTAAAGGCTTTCATAATATTATGTCCACCATAAACTTCCTCTATATGACCATTTACACGACCTAAGGATTGTTGCTGTGCCTTAAAATATTTTTGTGATCTCTTAACTATACCCATAACTAATACCATTGAAATAGGTAATATTAAAATAGCTGCTATGGTCATCTGCCAACTTATAGATAGCATCATAATAAGGACACCTATAAGTGTAGTAGCAGAGGTAATTATCTGACTCATACTTTGGTTTAATGTCTGGCTTACAGTATCTACATCATTTGTAACCCTTGATAATACGTCCCCATGTGACACAGAGTCAAAATACTTAAGTGGAAGCCTGTTAACTTTTTCAGATATTTCTTTTCTTAAATTATATGATACTTTCTGCGATACACCAGTAACTATAAATCCTTGTATAAAGGAAAATAATGCAGATGCTACATATAATCCTGTTAAAATTAAAACTATATTTAATATATACTGAAAATCTATTCCTCCACCAGGAACCCCTGATATCTTCGCCACTAATCCTTCAAATATTTTGGTTGTAGCTTTACCAAGTATCTTAGGTGCTCTTATGGTAAAAATCGTACTTCCTATAGCAAAAAGCACTACTATAATTAACTTCAATCTATAGGGCCTTAAATAGTTGAGAAGCTTTGAGAAGGTTCCCTTGAAATTTTTTGGTTTTTCAAAGTTACCACTCATTCCCCCCATAGGACCATGACCCATTCCTCTTGCTTGTCGATTTTTCATATTGTTTTCCTTTATATTTCTTTCACTCATATTGCTAGTTCCTCCTCTGATAGTTGTGACAGAGCTATTTGCTTATAAACATCACAATTTTTTAGAAGTTCTTTATGAGTTCCCATTCCTACTATATTTCCTTCTTCTAAAACCACAATATTTTCTGCATTCATAATAGTACTTATTCTCTGTGCAACTATTAATACGGTTCTATCCTTTATTTCTTCATCTATAGCTTTTCTCAAAGCCGCATCTGTTTTAAAATCAAGAGCTGAAAAACTGTCGTCGAAAATAAGGACTTCTGGTTTTTTAGCTAATGCCCTAGCAATTGAAAGTCTTTGTCTTTGACCTCCCGAGACATTAGTTCCTCCTTGGGATATTTCAGATAAAATTCCCTGCTCTTTTTCATCTATAAATTCCTTGGCTTGAGCTATTTCTATGGCTTTTAATACGTCTTCAGCACTTGCATTAATATTCTTACCATATTTTATATTGCTTTCTATAGTTCCAGTAAACAAAGTACCTTTTTGTGGAACATAGCCTATTCTTTCTCTTAAATCATGAAGTCTCATATTTCTTATATCTATGCCATCTAAAAGAATTTCTCCTTCTGTGACATCATAAAATCTTGGAATTAAGTTAATAATCGTTGATTTACCACTACCGGTACTTCCAATAAAGGCAGTAGTTTCCCCAGGTTCTGCAGTAAATGAAATATTTTCAAGAACGCATTCTTCTGCTCCTGGATATTTAAAGCTAACATTTCTAAATTCTAATAATCCCTTTGCTTCATTTTTTAATTCTTTAGGGTTTATTGGGTCCTCAATTGAAAGTTCTTTATCTAGTACCTCAGAAATTCTCCCCGCTGATACAGAAGCCCTTGGAAGCATTATTGAAATCATTGATATCATAAGGAATGACATAATTATCTGCATTGTATATTGCATAAATGCCATCATGTCTCCTACCTGTATAGCCCCTTTATCTATTTCATGGGCACCTACCCATATAATTAATAAAGTAATGCCATTCATAATAAGCATCATAGTAGGCATCATTGTTACCATCATTCTTGAAACAAAAAGATTTGTTTTTGTTAAATCTTTATTTGCATTATCAAATTTCTTTTCTTCAAACTTTTGAGTATTAAAAGCTCTAATTACCAACATTCCATTCAGAGATTCTCTCATTACTCGATTAACATTATCAACCAGTTTCTGTAGCTTCTTAAATCTTGGCATAGCTATAGCGAATAGAAGTATAACTAGAGTAAGAATAGCAGCAACTCCTACTGCAACTATCCAAGCCATTGATGTGTTTGTTCTTAAAGCTTTAATAACTCCACCTACTCCTAGAATAGGTGCATAAAATACTAATCTCAACATCATTACCGTAA
>CAYYDM010000030.1:5999-28014 GCA_964470635.1 uncultured Clostridia bacterium
GCTAAACTGTTGTACCTGTTGTATATCATTTGTACTTCTAGTTATTAAAGAAGCTGTTGAAAAGTCATCAAATTCACCATTAGAAAAAGAAGTTACTTTCTTAAACACCTTATCCCTTAAGTTTCTACCAAGGCTAGCAGAAACCCTTGAAGCTATAAATCCAACTGCTATTGAGGCTGCCATGCTTATGAGTGCAATAAGTAACATTATCCCACCTATATATAAGATATAATTAGATTGGGTTTTCCTAATATTTATTCCCATATCTTCATACTGAGTTTTGATATAGTTAATGGCAGATTGATTTACCATAGTTTCAGGTAAATCTTTAAATTGTTTATCTATTTGAGTTTTCATAGCATCTATTTGCTCTTGAGGTAAGTTCTTGAGTGCCATAAAAGGATCTGCTCCCTTAGGCAGATTAGCAAAAGGGGAGGAAGGGGCTCCTTTTTCTATACCTCCTACAATGAGCATAGCTTTGCCTAAAAAAGAGTTCATGCTTTCTATATCTTCTTTTGAATCTGTATTTAAAATATATAAACTCCCATTTTCTAAAGCTGGATATTTATTTAGATATTTTTTATATTCTTTTTCACTTAAATTATCTTTATTTATCAATCTATAACTATTGTCTACTAAATTTCTTTCATCTTGATTTAAAAAGATTTGTATTTTTTCCATAGTATCGACTTTCATTGCTTTAGGTACTGCATTTTCTATTCCATTTTGTTGTATCCCTACATTAACTATATTTGACATATAGTCAGGAAGGGCAAGCTCTGTATTAGCTTGAAGGAAGAGTAATGCTATTATTATAACTATTGATACAATAAATGGCTTGAATTCTTTAATTAATCTTAACATATTGACCTCCCCTAGATAATATTATTGTTTGTCATTTGCTATAGATAGATTATCTCGCATTTGCATTAACAACCTTCTGAAAACTACTTTTTCTTCTACTGTAAAGTTCCCAAAGCACTCTTCTTGAAGATTTTTCATTATTCCCATTGCTTTGTTGCAGATTTCTCTGCCTTCATCTGTAAGATATACCCTAGATATTCTTTGATCTTCAGCATCTTGTCTGCGCTCTACTAAATTTGCCCTTTCCATTCTCTTTAACATTACAGTAATGGTGGCTGGAGCTAATTTTAACTTATCTGCTAGTTCTTTTTGACTCTGCCCATTTTCCTTGTTTAGAATGAATAATAAAGGTGGCTGTCCTGGATATACTCCTATTTCATCAAGGAGTACATGAGTTCTATAGTGATGAAGTCTTAGTATTTCTAGAAATATATAGTATAAAGAATTTTTATCTATATTCTCCATTTGTACCTCCCATTTAGTTAGTTGTCTAAGCATATTTATTATAATAGCATAACCTGTTTTTCTGGTCAATACATATTTATCTTGTCCTATTACTTTATTAATTGTTATATTTTTACTTAGTTGGCTAAACAATATAAAGCTATTTTTATCAATATTAGTAAAAAAAGATGTGGATTCCCACATCTTTTCGCTTCAAATAAAGTATTGCTTATTTTGATTTTATACTAACTCCATCTAAATCTAAATTCAGTTCTTTAACATCCCAATTATAATTAATAGAATTAAGGTAAGTTTTTATTTTTATTGTGAAGCTCATATCATTGTCTTTGATAATAACCATTAGAGTAGGTCCTGCGCCGCTTAAGTATGCACCCAAACATCCTAATTCATAACACTTATTTAGAATTTCATCAAATCTAGGAATCAGTTTTTTCCTATAGGGTTGATGCAGTCTATCCTCTAGTGCGACTTTTAGCAGTTCAAATCTACCATTTGATAAGGCAGATAATAGTAAAGAAACTCGCCCTACATTATATACAGCATCCTTATAGCTAATAGTTGAAGGCAACACTTCTCTAGCCTTAGTAGTTGATAGAGTAAAATCAGGAATTAATGCTACAAATTTAATCCCATTAGCTATGTTAATTTTATCGTAATATATATTATTATCTTTCATAACTGATACTATAAGTCCCCCAAATAAAGCAGGAGCAATATTATCCGGATGTCCTTCTATTTCTGTAGCTATGTCTAGTATCTCTTCTTTTGATAGATAAACTTTCGCTAATTCATTTGCACCTATTACTCCTCCTAAAATACACGCTGCACTACTGCCTAGTCCCCTAGAAATAGGTATATCAGTATTCATATCTATTCTAACACCCTTAGGTTTATATCCAATCTTATCAAAGGTTTTTAGCATTGATGTATATACTAAGTTTTTTTCATTAGCATAGCTAGGGTCGCAGCCATTAATCTCTAAGCCTTCAAGTTTTTCTTCAAATGAAAATGTATTATAAAGATTAAGAGCAAGACCTAAGGTATCAAATCCAGGACCTAAATTTGCACTTGTGGCAGGTACTTTAACTTTAATCATCTACTCCACCTACCTTTAAAAACTCCAAAATCAAATCCTTCATATCCTCTTTATTGCAGTTGTTTTTATGAAGAACTTCTTTGTTTTTAAGACTTGCAATAGCCTTTTGTATCTTTATATTTGCCTTGTTTGCCAATTCTTCTATTATATTAAACTCATCTTTATTTCTTATATCTATATTAATAGACGATGCTACCTTTAACCCAAATTTAAATGGGCTAGCAGTTGAAGCAATTATGGTCTTTGTATTATCATGAGTTTCAAGCCTATATTTTTCATATACATTATAAGCTACTGCAGTATGTGGGTCCATTAGATAGTTATTCTCTACAAATACTTTCTTAATGGAAGAACTTATATCCCCTTCCGTTGAATAAAAACCATAAAAATCTTTTAGATTTAAATTATCTATTTTGTAATAGCCTAGTTCAATAAGCTCACCCATTTTACTTTTAACGAATGTGTCATCCTCTCCACTTAGATGAAATAAAAGTCTTTCTAAATTGCTTGATACTAGAATGTCCATAGATGGAGATGAAGTTAAAATAAGTTCTCTTCTCTTATCATATATTCCAGTATTGATAAAATCAGTTAATATGTTATTTTCATTAGATGCACATATTAGCTTATTTACTGGCAGTCCCATTTCCTTTGCATAATATGCCGCTAAAATATTTCCAAAGTTACCTGTAGGTACTACAATGTTTATTTTTTCATTATCCATTATACTTCCTTGTCTTAAAAGAGTTATGTAGCTATGAAAATAATAGACTATTTGAGGAATTAATCTACCAATATTAATTGAATTAGCCGAGGAGAAAGTATAGCCGTTTTTATCTAGAAGATTTACAAAATCACTATTATTGAAAATCTCCTTTACTCCACTTTGGGCATCGTCAAAATTTCCATTGATACCTACTACAAAGGTATTGTCCCCTTCTTGGGTAATCATCTGTCTTTTTTGTATTTCACTTACACCATCTTCAGGGAAAAATACTATTATCTTGATTCCATCCACATTAGCAAACCCCTCTAATGCAGCTTTACCTGTATCTCCAGATGTGGCAGTCAATATAACTACTTCTTTATCTATCCTATTTATCTTTATAGCTTCCTTTAATAGATGAGGAAGTATAGATAATGCCATATCTTTAAACGCTAGAGTAGGTCCATGAAAAAGTTCTAGAAAAAACACATCCCCAGCTTTTACTAATGGTGCAACTTCCTGCGAGCTAAATTTATTATCATATGCTTTATCAATACATTCCTTAAGTACATTAGGCTCAAAGTCTGTAAGGAATTTGCTCATTATTGCAAAGGCTAGTTCTTTGTAGCTCATTTCTTTTAAGTCTTTAAAGTTATCTATTTTAGGTATGCTAGTAGGAACAAATAGTCCTCCGTCTTTTGAGATTCCTTGTATAATTGCTTCACTCGCTGAAATAGAAATTGTTTTATTTCTAGTACTAATGTATTTCATGTTAACCTCCTTACTTAAGAACTCTAGCAATAAAATACTTATCCTTATCAATACCTAAGGATGAGATGAGTTCAATTATCTCTGGATAATCAAATTCCTTAGTTATGATTGCAATATTATCATTTTTACATAATACTTCTTTAGAAATATTTTCAATAGATTTAAGAATATCCTCGTTAGATAAAGAGATTCTTAAGTAATATTCACTCTTAAACTCTGCATTTAAGTTTTTAAGTTCTCTTTCTCCTAGTGGATTTCCTTTTCTATAGGAACCCTTTATAATATCTATTACATCACCTAAAACTGCATTTGCTGTTGGAAGCTTACCAGCTCCTGAACCATAAAATTTTAATTCTCCTACATTATCCCCTGTAAAGACTACAGAGTTAAATGCCATACTTACATTAGCAAAGTAGGAATCTTCTTTTATTATTGTAGGTTGAACTAATGCAGTGAAGCCACCATCCAATTCTTTAACTTCACCAATTAGTTTTAATGTAGAATTCATGGCCTTAATCTGCTCAATATCAAAGGATGTAATTTTGCTTATACCTTCTAGTAAAATGTCATTTTCATCAATTTTCCCTTGAAGTGCTAGAGTTCCTAATATTCTAAGCTTTCTTAAGGTGTCATGACCTTCCACGTCTGCTGTTGGGTCTGCCTCTGCATAACCCATATCTTGTGCAATTTTTAACACTTCCTTATAATCCAAACCTCCATTAAACATATTAGTTAAAATGTAGTTGCATGTCCCATTTAAAATTCCCTGAACCTCTGTAATCTTATTAAGTGCTAATTCCTCCTTTAGAGGCTTTAATATAGGAATGCCTCCACCTACACTAGCTTCGTATAGAAATGCTAAATTTTTTTCAGCTGCTAAACTAGATAGCTCCTCAAAATATTTTGATACTACGGCTTTATTTGCTGTAACAATATTTTTACCTGAATTTATTGCAGTTTTAATATATTTATAGCTTTGCTCCAAATCTCCAGTCAATTCTACAACAATGCTTATATCTTTATCATTTAATATTTCTTCAAAATCAGATGTAATGACATTCTCCTCTATTTGAATTTCTCTTTTTTTATTTAAATTTTTCACTAAAATTTTCTTTATTCTAATTTCTTTTCCAATTAGGGACTTTAATTCTTCTTGTCTTTTTTCTAAAATTTCAACTACACCTGTTCCAACTGTTCCAAGGCCTAGTAATCCTATCCCTATCATATTTCAGCACCTCCTACATCTTATCAGTAAATAGTTCAGCTATCTGTACTGCATTTAAAGCTGCACCTTTTCTTATGTTGTCTGCTACTACCCATAGATTAATACCATTATCAACGCTAAAGTCCCTTCTTATTCTGCCTATGTAAACTTCGTCTTTCCCTTCAACATCAATAGGCATTGGATATATTTTATTTGCCACATCATCTTTTACAATAGTCCCTGGTGCATTTTTAAGAACTTCATATATTTCTTCCATTTCAAAGGAATTTTCAAACTCTAAATTAATAGAAATACTATGACTATACTTTACAGGTACTCTTACTGTAGTAGCTGTAATTTTAAGATTATCATCTTTAAGTATTTTTTTAGTTTCATTTATCATCTTCATCTCTTCTTTTGTATAGCCATTATCCAAAAAACTATCTATATGTGGCAGGGCATTATATTGAATTTGATAAGGATAGCATTCTATATTTCCCTCTTCTAAATCCTTTAGTCCACCTAGTCCAGAGCCTGATACAGCCTGATAAGTAGAAAAAATTATTCTCTTTATTTTAAATTTATCATGTAATGGTTTTAAGGCTACAACAGACTGTATTGTTGAACAATTGGGATTTGATATAATTCCTTTATTCCACTCTATTTCCTCTGGGTTTACTTCGGGTACTACTAAAGGTACATCCTTGTCCATTCTAAAAATACTACTATTGTCTATAACCTTAACCCCTTTATCTACTGCAATCTTAGCATATTTTTCACTAACAGTACCTCCAGCTGCAAATAAAGCAAAATCTATATCTCTGTCGAAGGATTTTTCATTTAGTTCTTTAACTATATAATTATTATTTTTAAAATTTATTGTACTCCCAGCTGATTTTTTAGAAGAAAAGAAGTATATATTATTTACTGGGAAGTTCCTTTCTTCTAATATTTTCACGATTGTACTACCAACTAATCCAGTAGCTCCTACTACTGCTACATTAAACTTACTCATTAGTATTCATTCCTCCTTATATTGTCTAATCTTCAAAGGCTTCGTATATGGCAGCTATAGCCATGTTAAAGTCAGCATTTTCAATTCCTATAATTATATTTAATTCACTTGACCCTTGGGTAATCATTCGGATATTGATTCCCTTATTTGCTAAGGCAGTGAAAACTTTAGCAGATATTCCCTTAGTCCTTATCATTCCTCTTCCTACTACAGCAATCAAAGCCATATTAGGATGGCATATTATTGAATCAGGCTTGCAATATATACGTATTTCTTCAGTTACCTTTTCAAGTTTACAACTTAGCTGTGTACTTGAAATTATCAGTGATACAGAATCTATGCTTGAAGGCATATGTTCAATTGAAATATTATTTGTTTCTAATACAGTTATCAATTTTCTGTAAAAGTCTTTTTCTAAGCTCATTAAGGTCTTTTCTATAGTAATAACAGTAAAATCCTTTTTACCTGCAATACCTGTTATAGTTCCAGTAGAGCTAATAGGAGATAAATCATCTACAATCATGGTTCCAGGTTCATTCGGTAGATTGGTATTTTTAATATTTATGGGGATTCCTGATTGTCTCACTGGGAAAATAGCCTCTTCGTGGAGTACTGGGGCACCCATATAAGAAAGCTCTCTAAGTTCCTTATATGTTATTGTTTTAATTGGCTTAGGATCTTTTACTATTTTAGGATCTGCCATAAGAAATCCCGATACGTCTGTCCAATTTTCATAAAGCTTAGAATCTATTCCCCTTGCTATAATGGCTCCTGTTATATCAGAGCCTCCTCTAGAAAAAGTAATAATCTCACCATTCTCTTTAGCACCATAAAATCCTGGAATAATTCCTTGTTCAACATTTTCTAATTTTGATTGTACTTTTGCTTGAGTAGCTTCTGAATCGAATTGACCACTATTATTAAAAACAATTAAATCTTTAGCATCTACAAATTCAAAACCTAAATAATGTGAAAGTATAATTGCATTTAAGTACTCTCCTCGACTAGCTACATAGTCTTTAGAAGCTCCTGATTGGATTTTTTTCTTTATTTCTAGTAGATTTTCGTTTATATCAATATCCAAGCTAAGCTCTATGCAAATATCTTGAAATCTTTTTTCAATAATGCCATATACTTCATCAAAATTAAGGTTATGGGAAGCAAGTTGATAGCACATATATAATAGATCAGTTACTTTATGATCTTTGCTATCCCGTTTTCCAGGTGCTGAAGGTATTATATACCTTCTTCTAGTATCTGATTTGATAATATCCTTTACTTTAGCAAACTGTTTGCTATCAGCTAAGGAACTTCCTCCAAATTTTGCTACAATTACATCTTTCAATTTTTTCGCCTCCTATAAAGTTGTGGTATGGAAACATAATAGAAATACACGCTCTCGGTTTCGGATATGAATAATTCTAAAGCTCATTCCAATAAAAAATCCTACAACTTGCAAACTCGCTTCGCTCAAACATGCAAGTTGCTTAACGGATTTTTCATCTACATTCGCTAAGAATTATAGTCATATCCTGCAAATGTTCGCTTAGTATTTCTATTATGTTTCTCTAATATCATAAAAATGGTATAAAAAAAACTCGTCCAAAAAGGACGAGTTCCAATATTCTCGCATCCACCTAATTTTCATAGTTTCGCTTTAACGCAGCAAACGCATATCCTTAATAGACTAAGTCTCCATTCATGTGGAGAGGTTGTCCCCTTTGAATGGTTGTTATGAAAAATAGTTATCGTTCAGGAATGAGCTCATAGGTGGTTTTCAACCCAGTGTATCAAAGAAGTCTTTCAGCCGGTGAACTTCTATCTCTTTTGACCTTACAAGATTTACTCGTCCTATTCATTGCTTTTCAATATTCTATAGCCAATATTTAATTTTGTCAAGATAAGATAATGTTTGGATCATTTAGACCAATTCGCTACGTTCAGAGCAATAATTGTCACGTACTCTGTGCACTTGTAAAAAAGTCTTTATTTTTGTTTTTAATTTAATGTTATAAACATCTTAATAATGTGTATATATATAAGAAATAAAACATAGTTGTTTAAATAGATTAAAACATAGTAGATATGCGGAATATAAAATTCACAGTAAATTTATTAATAAGTACTTGAGGGGGAAACCTTATGAAAAAATTATTTGGAACAGTAAGTTTTTATGGAATTTTAGGTCTCTTATTGGGAGTTTTTTATCGTGAGTACACAAAGATGTCTGGTTTTGAAGGAGTAACTGCTTTAGGAAGGCTTCATACACATGCCCTTGCGCTAGGATTTCTATTTTTTCTTATCTTAGTAGTGCTTGAAAAGAATTTTTCAATTTCAAACAATAAATATTTTAAGATATTTTATCCTGTGTACAATATAGGTTTGTTAGGACTTCTAGGAACACTTACATTTAGAGGCATTCTTGAAATTAATGGAACTAGTATGAATGGGCTTAATCATATAGCAGGTACTTTCCACTTTATTTTAGGAATTGGGTTTGTACTTTTTCTAATGAACCTTAATCAGGCTTTAAAAAGTGAATATAAATAAGATAATCCCGGTAGTACCGGGATTTTTACTTTTAAATATCAAAATAATATGAGTCGATTAAATAAGTCTGTTCATATTTTACCGCCATTTTTCTAAGGCAGCTTTTAATTGAGCTAACTGTTGTTTTTCCTTCTTGATATTTTCTAAGGTCCTTTATGAATTTTTCCTTTTCTTTATCTGATGCAACATCCTTGAAATATCCCCAAACGTGTTGCAAGGCATTTATAGAATGGCCAATTTGCTGTGGTTTCTGTAAAGCAGATTCTATAATACTATAAAAATAAACTGCTGGGTAACTGCTTTTATCTTTAAGTAACTTCCTTATTTCTAAATAATCTGAAGGTGATTTTTCTAAAACAGAATATTTATACTTGCTCCATTCTAATTCAAGTGTTCTTATACCTCTATCAGATATACAATTAATACATTTAATAGCAGACAAGTTTTTATCTTTCACCTCAAGCATTATATCAATATCTTTTCTATCTATGCTTTCATAAAAATCAATAAACTGGTTGATACGTATTGTATTGGAGTGAGAACCAGGTTTCTTTAAAGGATCTTGCTGGGAATAATGGATTTTTTGAGTGCCATCATTTTCCCGCCACGTTTTTTTGCATTCATTAATCCAGTAAGCATCACTCATTTGCTTGTTGCAAGTATTAATTTCATTATGTAAATTATCAAAAATAACAGGTGCATTCAGCATCATCCCTATTTCTAATACATCTGCTATATTGTATAATCTATCATCATTTTCTAGTACAATACGTTGTTTTACTGTATCATCTAATTCTTTAAAATGTGAGACGAATCGTTTAGTAGCCAGTCCCTTATCATCATAGGCTCCTCCGATATGGAGCACAATTTTATGCTCAGATCCTACTCCCAAGCTGTCCAATACTTTTGTGTGATATTTTAAATCATCTATTGCCCTAGCTACCACTTCTGCATTTGGAGAGTTTAATACTGTATACTGTCCTGGATGCATGGAAACCCTCATACCACTACGTTTTATCTTTTCACCAATCCTTTGTAGCTGGTAGGAAAATAGTTCCTGCCATAGAATAGTATTTATAGGGCTTGAGCCAAATGGAATTAAATCAGAGCTAAGCCTAAAGAGGTTTATGTCGTTTTTAATGTTATAGTCAATGATTTTTTCAAGGGAATTCAAATTATAGGTAATTAAATCTTTGAGTTTTGCTTCACTTGCATTTTTTAGAGTACACTTTTTAAAATTAGCATCTGGCACACCCACTACCAAACACGCATATCCTATTTTCATAAAAACCCTCCCATCTCAGTTGTCAAAGATATTTTATTTACCTCTTGCATCTACAATTAATTATGCCATAAACATACCATTGTAGCCATAGAAGCAAAAATAAAATCTAGAACAAGTAACGCAGGGAAACAGTTTACGTGTTTTAATAACATATGCCCACAGGAAGTGTTCTACGTCTTAGGGATGTAGTTATTTCCTGTGGGCTTTTATTAGCGCTATCCAACTATAAGTGAAAAGTCTTTAGCATTTCCTACTTTTCTTTAAGATAATTGGTTATTTTATATTCACTTAATTTCTTTTGATACCATTCTTGATATGCCTCAGGTATCTTCTCTTCTAGTAAAATATCTTTTATCTTATCCTTATTTTCTTCAAAATTTGCTTCTTTTTCTTCCTTTTTTTCTTCTACTTTAATTATATGGAAGCCATAGTCTGTTTGAACAGGGTCGCTAATCTCACCTATTTCTAAAGCAAAAGCAGCGTTTTCAAAAGTTGGGAGCATCTCTCCTCTACTAAAGAAACCTAGGTCTCCTCCTAAATCTTTATTATTTATATCTTGTGAATACTCTTTTGCTATTTCTGCAAAGTCGCCTCCTGCTAATAGCTTTTCTTTAACTTCTTTAGCTTTTTCTTCAGTTTCAACTAGAATATGACTAGCCCTTACCTGCTCTTTTTGGCTTAGTGTATCTTTATATGTTTCAAAATAGTCTTTGATCTCTTCTTCTGTTATTGAAATACTAGGCTCAAGAAGTTTCTTTATCTGAATATTGGTAGTAATATTTTTCTTTATATCTTCCAATTTATATCCGTAATATTCCATTGCCTGATTAAATGCTTCGTCTCCACCATAGCTCCCTTTAATTTCACTGATCACCTTTTCTATTTCTTCTTCAGGAATTTCAATTTTTTGTTTCTCAATCTCTAACTTAATAATTTTCTCAGAAATTAAATTATCTAATACTTGTGCACCATTTTGCTCAACTAATAAATCATATAGTTCGTCTTTAGTAATTACATCATTATTTATCTTAGCTACAACTTCTCCTTCATTTTTACATCCAGTCATACTTATAACTAGCAATAAAGAAATTGCCAATAATATGTACTGATAAGTCTTCTTGCTTGTTAGTTTTCTCTTCATGTTTAAATTCCTCCAAAGTAAATTTTAGGAAAAGGGAAATATTCAAAATTAATACTACATCTTCCCAATTCATATAACATATTTCCTTTATATCATAAATCTATGAAAAAGCCAACTTTATCAATTATATAATAAAAATATCAAACTATTGTATGTCACATCAATTATCGTCTCTATTCAAGTCTAAATAGCTTGTCTACATAATCCTTTACAAAATAACGCTTGCCTTTTTGGATTATGGTATGTCCTTCCATCTCAAGTAGTGTTTTTTGTCCATCTATGCCACCAGGATATTTCTCATTCAACTCACCATCTTTTTTAAGTGTTCGCCAATATGGAGTTTCATCTATTCCACGCTCTACAGATGCCTTAGCTGCAATGTTCATAAATATCCCTGCAGTTAGAGGGCAAGTATAGTCTGCACCATGTTTTTTTGCTAAGTAATCTCTTATGTAATCAGCCGTTAACACCTTACCACGTGGCAACTTCTTCATGATTTCGTCATAAGCAAGTGGAGGGGCTATCAACATTTTCGTACCTCCAAATCTCATAACTGCCTTTGGATCAGTAACCTCAATTACTTTAGGCATATCTTTACTATCATGTAGCTTTTCATTAAATGATTTCCTAGCCATTTGTATCACGCTCCTTATTTTTTATTACTCTAAAACAGACAAATCCTCCTTTTGGTTGCAGCTTCTTGTCAATTCTATTATACCAAATTAAGGAGGATTTTGCTTTTCTTATTTAATTAACTTTAAGTCTTTTATACAGAAAATAAAACAGTTTTTTTCGTATCCAACAACACAGAAACCGAATCACCTATTTTATATGGGCAAGGAGAAGGAATTATGGTCTTCATTCTAATTTGAGTAACATTATGTTCAAGAATAGCACTGTAGTTTTCTCCCTCATAGCTAAGTTCACAGATTTTATAGTCCTTATTACCCTCGGGTACAATATGAACTGCTGAAGGACGAAACATAGCTTGGTATGAACCATTAGGTTTTGCCACACTAAAAGTAATAATGTCACTTTGAAAGACATTGTCTTTTACGATTCCATCTATATATATCCCTTCGCCAAAGTAGTCTGCCACCTGGCGACTTACAGGAAATTCAAATATTTTTTCTGGTGTATCATACTGCAATATTTCCCCTTGCATCATAAGAGCCACTTTATCTGACATAGTTAGGGCTTCCTGTTGATCGTGTGTTACTAAGATTGTTGTAATTTTAAATTCTCTCTGTAGTTTCAATACAAGGCTACGCATTTCCTTGCGCAGATTTACATCCAAACTGGAAAAAGGCTCATCAAGCAACAGTACATTTGGTTTTGCAGAAAGGGCTCTAGCAAGTGCTACCCTCTGGATTTGTCCCCCTGACATTTCGTGTGGTCTTCTATTTTCAAACCCTTTAAGTTGTACCTTTTCCAGTAATTCAGAAGCTACCTTTAAGTATTCATTTTTAGGAACACCATGCATTTTTAAAGGAAAACCAATGTTTTCTGCTGCAGTCATGTGGGGAAATAAACGAAAATCCTGAAATACTATAACTGTACCCCTTTTATGAGTAGGTAATTTATCTGCGCATTTTCCATCTAGTATAACAGAACCACTGGATTGTGGAATAATTCCAGCAATTGTTTTTAGTAGGGTGCTTTTCCCACAACCAGATGCTCCTAAAAGAGAGACAAAGTCACCTTCTTGCACTGTTAGATTGATGGATTTTAAGATTTTCTTCCCAGAAAGGGATACAGAGATATTTTGTAAGGAAAGTTCCACTTGTCTTCCTCCTTTACTCCATTTTGTCATGCCAGAAGGCAATTTTTTTAATACAAGCTTCTATCCCTAAGAAAACAAATAATGTAGATAAAATAAATACCAAGGAGTAGGCTGACGAGATAGTACGGTCCCCTCCCTGAATAAACGGAACCATCATAACCGCAAATGTTTTGACTCTTCCGCCTCCAATCATCAAAGTCAAAAAGTATTGACTGAATGAGATAATATATCCCATGCTAATTGAGGACATAATACCAGGCATAAGCAAGGGAAGTGTCACGTGATAAAAAGCTCTCCAAGGTGAAACACCTAATACATAAGCCTGAATCTCCATGCTTTCTCCTAGAGAACTGGTGAGGTCAACCATAATATTTATGGTATATGGCAAGGCATAAATTATGTGGACGAGGATAACCCCCAGAACTGTATCTGCAAGTCCCATACGAATAAATACCACATGTATACCCATAGCAAATACCGTACCTGGAACAATATTGGGCATAACACTCCCAAAAGATATAATTTCTTTACCCTTAAAGTCATAAAATACCAGTGCCCTAGCGGTCATTGTACCAATTATGGCTGCAAGTATGGCAACAGCCAGAGATAATCCAATACTTGAAATCAATACAGACATCACATTAGAATGTGGTCCAAACAACTCTTCAACAGCTCGCAATGAGAAGCCTTCTGGCATAAGCCTAGGCCAAGTCCATCGGCTGACAAAACTCCAAATAATTAAAATCAAAATTGGTGTCACAATAGAAAAAAGTGCAGTGTATAATAACGGCTTCAACAAGCTATTTTTTTTACGCATCATTCTTATCACCGCCAATTTGATTGATATTTTTTCGCGTCAACCAGTAATAAATAGCCGTCATAACTAAAGTAATAAATAGTAATATACTATTCATAGCCATGGCATAAGGACGATGACGTAAGTCTGGATGAATATATTCCACATATGCTTGTACAGGTAAAGCTTTTGGCAAGGTTGGTCCTAGTAAAAAAGGCAACTCATATGCTCCAAAGGAAAATGCAAATATAATTAAAAAAGCTTTTTTCACAGCAGGCATGCACAAAGGCAAAGTAATTTGAAAAAATGCTTTAATTTTAGATGCGCCTAAATTTTCCGCCGCTTCGCCTAATGTAGTATTAACACTGGACATTAATGCCAGTACAAAATAGGCCACAAAGGGAATTTCCTTCCACAAATATGCTATTATAATACCCGCATTGTTTTTGCTATATAAAAGTAAAGGAAAGTCGCTCTGTGTATTTATAAGCCCTAATCCGTACATAATCCGAGCCAGCAAACCGTTTTGAGAAAAAAATGTAATAACAAACAATGCTACAACGGTGTGGGGAATTAGAATTGGCAACTTTATGATTTGCAAAGTTTTTCCCCTAGTATTACCCGTATATACAAGGACCGCACAAAGCAACACTCCAAACACCGTTGCTAGCACTGACGAAACCAAGGCTATAACAAAGCTCACACGTATGGAATCCATGAATATAGGTTTTTGAATAATCTCTTTGTAATAACGTAGTGTAAAATCCGTCATATCAAAAGATGGGATATAGCCAAAACTTTGCACTAACGCATTGCCAATGCCTAAAAGAAAAAGAATGCCCAGAAAAATAATGGGCAAAATCAAAAGATAAGGTGTTCGTTTTTTCAAAGGTTTTTCACTCCTTTAAAAGTATGTCCATGTTTTGAATGACAGCATACATTCTGAAATAATCGTGTCGAATAATTTCACATATTTTTTTCGCTAGATATTCAAAGTTTGGAACTGGGTTAACCTTCTCCACCAGTTCAATCCACTGAGCTGGTATCATATGAGCTCCACAAAAAGCGCCAGCCAATGCACCTCCTACTGAAGCAGAGGAATCATTATCCCTACCAAAATTAACACAGCCTTCCACTGTACCACGATAGTCCCCTTCAGATGCCACAAACATACATAGAGCAATAGCAAGACTTTCTGAACCATCTGCTACAAATTGCTGACATACTACTTCATAAAGCTCTTTTTGTAAAGTTTTAGTATTTTTATGCTTAAGGGCAATCTCTATTGTCTTTTTTACAAGTAACTCATTTTTCAGACCTACAGACTGATAAAGAGAGCTGCTGCTCCACAGGTGACCTTCTACACGGCTCTTATGATTTTTTATTGAGTCCATCATCATCTCTATAATCTGAGTTGGTGTGATTTTGGGAATCATGGCTGCAGAAATTGCAGCAGCAGCCATTGCTGCCGAATACCTGGAGTAACCTTCAACTATAAACATTGACTCAAAGGCTTCATCATGTGCTCTTTGTGGATCACAAGGATGGATAACACCGAATGGTGCAATTGCCATAATCGCACCATTTGTAGGTTGTCCACCAAAAACCTGTTTACTTTCTCCATACATAGCTTTGTAATAATATTCTTCTAAAAATGATTTTTCTAAACCTTCATTTGCAAGATGATACTCCTTTGCGTACATTTTACGCAAATCACCGCTAATACAAGCACCATTTTTTTCAATGATCGCTTTACAAAACAGCTTGGACATGCGGCTGTCATCAGTGTAAGTTCCTGCATCCTTTGCCCATGGGCCATGGGCACCTATAGAAATATCCTCACCGTATGGCATCAAAGTATTTATCCATCCAAATTTTTTAGAGATTTCTTCATAATGATACATCTCTACTGGTCCACCCATTGCATCTCCAATGGCTGCACCTATAAGTGCACCGTAAACTCTATCAAACAAACGATCCATTACTTACCTACAACCTCTTCTGCCCAGATTTCTTCAATGATAGGAACCAGTCTTGCAGGCATCTCTGGTAATCTTTTTGAAAGTAATTCGTCTTGAGGAATAGATCCTTTACCAATGTCAACTTTATCAAATTGTGCTTTTTCCTCATCTGTCAACTTGCCATATTCTACTACAGGTAGTGACTTAAGTTCAGAGAATTGACTTGCCTGAAGTTCTGCTGAAATAATCTCGTTAATTGCAACCATAGCTGCTGCCTTATGAGGAGAGTTTGCTGCAATAGCTATATAGTTTGTATTACCAATAGTTCCATTATCAAATAAGAAAGCACGGGCTGTATCTTTATAGGTTCCTTTTTCAATATTAACTGCAACAGAATAAGGACCGTAGCTCATATTCATTACAAGTTCTCCGTCTGTAAACATATTATTCACTTCCGAAGATGTAGCTGGGAAAGTTTTTCCTTCATTCCAAAGGTAAGGATTTAATTCCCTTAAATACTCAAGTGCAGGTTCAATAGCAGCTTTAACTGTTTCTTTGTCAGCTTTCATATCCATAAACTGTTCATGTCCAACAATATCGTAAATAATATTACGCACAAAGGCGCTACCAGTAAAGTCTGGAAGTGCAGGATAAGTTACTTTTCCTTTATATTTTTTTACATACTCTAGAAGTTCAGCAGTATTTTTTGGTGCTTCCGGAGTTACAGCACTATCATTAATTAAAACCATCTGTGCTTTACTGTATGGAGCCTCGTAACCCTCAATAGGGTATCCAAAATCATTTTGAATTTCTGCAGAATTTACATCAATGTATTTTTTGAAATTAGGCAAATTATCAGCAAATGGACCAAATAATAATCCATTCTCTTTTGCAGAATAAAAGTTTTCACCGTTGATCCATATCATATCGATGGAGCCATTCTCTTGTCCAGCTTGCTTTTCACCTGAAAGCTTAGCTAGAATCTGGTCAATATCCATAGGTACGCGTTCTAGTTTAATATTATACTTTTCTTTTAAAGCAGAAGCTACTGTAGTGTCAAGCCATTTATTTCTCTGCTCGTCACCGCCCCATCCATAAAAGTTAACAGTTGTACCTTTAGCTTGTTCTATAATTTTATCAAAATCAGCATTGGCATTAAAACTTTCTGTGACTACTTTGTCATTTCCATTAGAGCAACCTATAAATGAAAATGATACTATTGCTAAGATTAATAGTAGACTAATTCCTTTTTTAATCATATGTGTATTCCTCCTTAAAATTAAAAAATCATTATTTTTCTTTTGCTACATATATAAGGTAGCATATCAAGTTAAATTAGGTAAAACACAAAGCTATTTGTAATTTATCTTTCTATAAAATTCCTCCTCCTTCGTTAATTTATTTGATCTTTATTTATTCTCCGTAACTACAACTCAATAATTGTATGGAGACCAATAAGCAATATATAGTGTGTTAAGTTTTAAACAAAGTTTTTCTATGTTTACTATATCACACTATAAATCTTTTAATTATATAGAGTAATTATGTAGCATAATTATATATTATGGTTTATTCTACTTCTAATTTTAATTGTTAATAAATAGACACTCTTAGTTGATTTTATACTTCCTCATTTATTTTTATAATTATACTAAGTTAAACCAGAGTAGTTGAATTACGTATTATTAGCTTGGTGTTTATAAATGTTTCTTCAACTGGTTGTTCTGGATTTCTTAGTCTCCACAATAGTTTCTCTACCCCTCTTTCCCCAATGATTTCTTTATCTACATGAATAGTAGTCAAAGGGGGATGGATTATATGGCTTTCTGTAACATTGTCAAAGCCTATTACCGATACATCTTGTGGCACACTATAACCTAGTTCTTCTAATACTTTAATTAAAGGCATGGCTGTTCTATCGTTTACACAAATCCATGCAGTGGGCATATTGGATATTTCTTTAATTTTTTCTTTTAAATACTGGCTATCCCAAAAAGGTTTTTCTCCAAAGGTCAAACAAATTTCTTTATTAAAAGGAATATTGTCTTGGATTAACAGCATCCTATATTTGTTATAGCGATGCCAAAAGCTAGGAAAATAATCTATATTACCGAGGAATCCGATTTCCTTATGCCCTAATTCCTTTAAGTGGTTATAAGCTAAGTAGATTCCCCTATAGTTATCCATAACTACCGAATCTATTTCTACATCATCCATATAGTAGTCAAGCATTACTATTGGATATTCATGCTTCTTTAATAACATTAGAAATTTCTTTTCTAATGTGCCAATCGTAATTATTCCATCAAAATCTAGTTGTTTCAGGGGATATGGTAAAGTCAATCCTTCCTCACTTTTACGGTCAACTGCTATAAGTGAAACTTCAATTCCATAGTCTCTAACTTTATTTCCTATTCCGTCTAAAATTTTTGCATAATAAGTAGATTCTACAAAATACTTATCTTTAATCAAAACAGCTATTTTAACGTTTTTGTCTCTTATTATATATCCCATTTTTAAAGCCTTGTTTTTAATGGTCTCTCTTAATTCTTCACTAACTCCTTCTTTATCATTTAAGGCTCGGGAGACAGTGTTTTTAGACACACCAACCTCATCTGCAACATCTTGCATTGTCACTTTTTTTCTATTCAACTCTAACACTTCCTTTTTCTAATGCTTATACTTACATTTGTAGGAAATATGAATAGCTTGCATTAAACAATGTAAAATATATCAAAAACATAATGCTTTGTAAAGTTACTATTTTGTCATTTTAAAGGAATTGTAACGTTACTAAATAAAAATAATCAGCTATATTTATCCTATATTTTCTCTTTAGTTTTAATTATTACTTAACTAATATGGACATATGACAGCTAATTATTATGGTTTTTTATTATAAAATAAAAACATCAACTCACTATAGGTGTTGATGTTTCAAGGTATTCATCATAAACTTTTCTTTAAGCAAAATACTTTTAATATATTTTAAGCTATCTTTTATAGGTTAATATGTTTAAGCTAAGTAGATTTGATAATCTAAATTTCAGTTATTTATTTAATTCAGTAACGTTACAAAATATATATTTTCACTTAACACATAAATACAAAGGAACATAAAATGCGTATTAGTGCCTTCCTTCTATCCCACTTATTTTACTCCATCATAATTCCCAAAACAGTACTTGATGTATCGGCTTCTATTACTATCAAGCTTAAAACAAAATTAATCTACAGGCATATGTTGGGTTATACAATGGATTCCTCCTCCCCAAAGATTCAAGTCCTCTGTATCAATACCAATAACATCTCGTCCAGGGAATACATCTCGCAATATGTCTTTGACCCTATCTTCTGTTTGTTTTAGTTCATCGGATAAGCCTGGCTTCCAATAAGTCTGCATAACCACTGCGCCGTTTGTAACAGCATAGTTCAAATAGCTTCGTATAGGTATTTTCCCGGTATCGTTTGGTTTTTGGTAAATTGTAGGCGGCATTGGAATCCTTATTATTTTAAAAGGTTTCCCATCCTGATCTGTTGCATTTCGAAGTATATTATAGTTCTCCTCAAGCCGTAAATAAGATTCATTAGAAGCTTCATTCACATACCTGTCCTCTGGCAAAATCTGAGCTAAAAGTATGGTATTCGAATCTGCAAAACGTGCTATTTCATTTATGTGTCCACTTGTAATACGATCGTCTTCAGCTAGCCCATTTTTTAACCAGATGATTTTTTTAACTCCGAGAACTCTTTTATATTCATCCTCAATTTGCTGCTTTGTCATTTGGGGATTACGTTTGAGAACTACGGACTCTGTCGTCATTAATGTTCCCTGACCATTTGATTCTATGGCACCACCTTCAGAAATAAGTTTTGTATCAATTATCGGTAGTTTGAATAATTGAGCGACAGATTTGTCCACTTGACTCTCTGTGTTGATATAATCCTGATTGCCATCCCTACTATAGTTGTTGAAACCAAAGTCCACCACATTCAGTTTATTTTTACTGTCTTTTACGAAAATAGGTCCAACGTCTCTTGTCCATATGGATAAATGGTTAATCACGTAAAAATGAATGTTTGTACCAGAATATCCACTGTTTTTAAGCATGTTTTCGATTTCAGTGATTTCGTCATTGCTGCGTGCCATGACATTGACTCTAATATATGGATCAAAAGCTTTCATAATATTAATGACAACAGGACTTACAGGGTGGGTGGCATCTTGATTATATACCTCTGACGGCCACTGCATCCAGGTTGCCTGCTGTTTCTCAAACTCTGCGGGAAATCTGTAAGTAATGAGATCACTCTCTCCATCTGATTTCAAGTTGAGGTGCTTGTCGTCACTTTGATTATCCTTGTTATTTTTAGTATTTTGGTTATATTTACTGTTTTGAGTATAGTTACATGCTCCTGCCACCATCAGTACAAGTGCGCAAATACAAGCTAATGCAATGATTGAATAGTATTTTTTCATTTCAT
Source organism: uncultured Clostridia bacterium (assembly GCA_964470635.1). GTDB lineage: Bacteria > Bacillota > Clostridia > Tissierellales > Proteiniboraceae > Proteiniborus. The sequence goes on from CAYYDM010000030.1 coordinate 26,122, forward strand.
ACCTACCTCAAATATATTTTTTATTAGTATACCTATTTTGGAAGGTTATTAACCTTGTACTTTAAATATAATAGGTAAAAGGTTGATAAAGTAGATAAAGTGTTTTATCATAACTCAAAATATAACTATAGACACGTTCCTCTATCTCAGAATATTTATCTTACAGATTTTTTTCACATTTTTTGATATAATGGTAAGACTATATTTAGGAATAAATTTTAAGTGAGAGGAAAATAAATTATGTCATTTTATAAGTTAGGAATCAAAGGGGATTTGGTATACGCTCTTGAAAATCAAAACATAGGCACACCCACTCCTATTCAATCTCTATGTATTCCACTTATCCTAGCAGGAGAGGACCTGATTGCTGAAGCGCAGACTGGGACAGGCAAAACGCTTGCTTTCATGCTTCCTATGTTTCAGAATATAGACATTGAAAATCATAATATTCAAGGCCTTGTCATCACTCCTACTCGTGAACTAGCTATACAAATAACCGATGTCGCTAGGCAAATTGCTGAAGTAAAGCCTCTAAAAATCCTTGCTGCATATGGTGGACAGGACGTCAATGCACAACTTAGTAAACTTAAAGGTGACGTTCAACTAGTCATCGGAACCCCTGGACGAATATTAGATCATTTAAGACGAGGCACGATTAACTTTAATCAATTAAAAACACTAGTAGTTGATGAAGCAGATCAGATGTTCCATATAGGGTTTAAGCGAGAAGTAGATGATATTATTAAGAATTTACCCAAGAACAGACAGACACTATGTTTTTCTGCAACGATTAGTCATATGGTGGACACATTTTCGAACGAGTATCTTGCAAATCCAAAACATGTAAAAGCACCAAAGAAACAAATTACACTCGAAAACATCACACAATTTGTGGTCGAAACATCCAACAGGAGAAAGTTTGATGACTTCATCAAGATCCTAAAGCAAAGTTATCCGAACAAGGCAATTATTTTTTGTAGATCTAAAATAGGAGCTCATTCTCTCTATGAAGAAATGCTTGCTGCAGGGTTTAATGTGGAAGAAATACATGGATCTCTAACACAAGCTAAACGTGAATTTGTTATGAAAGCATTCAAAAACAATGATGTTAAGTTCTTGGTTGCAACTGATGTAGCTGCACGAGGAATTGATGTAGAAGGTGTGACCCATGTTTTTAATTACAATTTGCCAGACGAACCTGAAAATTATGTTCATAGAATCGGTAGAACAGGTCGTGCAGGACATAACGGCGTGGCATACACGATTTTTACTGAAAAAGATTCAAGGCGACTTGAAGCTATCGAGAACTTTATTAATATGAAAATCAATCGTATCCGCGTATCAGAAAACCAATCGACGATAGGTAAGATACCTAAAAAAATAAGCACTTCAAAAAAAGGTTAGCTGTTCAAAACACAGCCTTTAAAAACAAAGGTCCATTATCATTCATCCCTATACTAATGTACAATAATGTGCATCCTTGCTATCCTAGTTACAGGAGGGATAGCAAGGGATAATCGTAACTAATCCTATGAACTGGGATCCATCTCTTTTTTTAAATGGCTATTTTCATTCTATTGAATTTATGGTTTTGTTTGTGGAGTTATAGGTTGAGCATCATTGGAAAATTTATAACTTCCTTCCCATTCACCATAATCAGATGATTCAACACCATTTTTGAAAGTCCCAACATACGAATTTTGTCCAGGAAGGATAGTAATTTCTACCGTTTTTATCTCCCCTACTTTAACTAGACCAGCATGGACAGCAGCAGTTTCTACATTAGAATCGTTTGTATATATACCACTACCCCATACAGTACCGCCATCAATTTTCCCTGTCACTGTAACGTAAAAAACCTCTCCATCATTACAGTACTTAACCATTTTATAA
>CAYYDM010000031.1:0-27669 GCA_964470635.1 uncultured Clostridia bacterium
TTTTAGATATAATATTTTGTTATTAACTATAATAAAAACTTATATGTTTGTGGGGAAAACTATTATAACTCTACTCCTTTTTTCTTCTTTAACCAACCTGGTAGTAAAGAAATTACAACAAAAAATACTGCTCCAATTCCTAGATACATTAATGTTTTACCTATATTTCCTTCACCACTTACTATAGAGCCGCCCATAAATGTAAAGGCTACTGCACCTGGAATCATACATATCCATGATACTAATACATAAGTAAGGAATTTTATATTTGTTAAACCATAAACATAGTTTTGAACATTAAAAGGAAATACTGGAACTAATCTTGTAAGCATAAGCATTCTCCAGCCTTGCTTTTGAACACCTTCATCTATTTTCTTTAGTTTGTCGTTCTTTTGAATCCAGCCTTCAACCATTCCTCTTGCTGCATATCTAGCTACTAAAAATGCTGCCGAAGCTCCTAAAGTTGCACCAATAGATGCCCAAACTGCTCCCATAATAGGGCCAAATGCTAATCCTGCAAGAATTGCAATTGGAAGTCCTGGTAAAAAGAATATACATGCTATTATATATAACACAATGTAAATAATAGGCCCTAACATTCCATAGCCGTTTATCCATGACTTCAAGTTTTGCATATTCTCTATGCTGATATATTCAAATAAACCAAAATATTTCATAAGTGCTATTATTACTACTATGGCAATAACAATTCCTATTAGCTTCCCATAGCCTTTCTTTTTGGTTTCAGTTGCCATTATATTCACCCTCCTAATTAAATTAAATAACATAAATACTCTTTATTAGGGAAAAAAGGGGGACTAGTAGCCCCCATCCTTATTCTACTTATTTAGCTTCTCCAGTTTCTAAAGGTAGATCTTCGTTATAGCTCCATTCAATCCATGAGCCATCATAGTTCTTTACATTTTCATATCCTAAAAGTTGAGTTAGTACAAATGTAGTATGAGCAGAACGTACTCCTGATTGACAATATGGAATAATTGTTTTATCTTTTGTTACTCCTTTTTCTTCGTATATCTTCTTTAACTCTTCTAATTCCTTAAATGTCATATCAGCTCCGTCACCAGTATTTATTGCATTTTTGTATTCTAAAAATACGCTGTTTGGTATTCTACCTTTTCTATAAGCACCTTTTTTAAGCTCTTTTCCTGTAAACTCATCTATTGATCTAGTGTCAAGGATAACTACATTAGGGTCATTTAATGCTGCCTTTACATCTTCAAGAGTTGCAACTTTACTTTCATCAGTATCCTTATTAAACTTGTACTCTTTAGCTGTTACTTGTGGCTTAGCAGTTGTTGTCTCTAATCCAGCAGCTTTCCATCCATCTATACCACCATCTATTAATGCTACTTTTTCATGTCCGTACATATCTAGTATCCACCAGAATCTAGCAGCATCATAGTCTCCTGAAGCATCATAAAGTAATATAGTAGTTTCGTTATCTACTCCTAATTTCCCTAAAAGCTCTTCAACCTTTTCTTTTTCAGCTCTCATTCCTTCAAAAGGATAATTTGTACTCTCATAGTCTGGTCTCCAAATATTTTGAGCAGTTGGAATATGGCCTAATATATAATCAGCAGACTTTCTAATGTCTATTACTACAATATTTTCACCTTTATCAATTAAGTCTTTTGCATTTTTTGCACTAATTATCACGTTAGGATTTGCGTATTCTGCGTATTTTCCTTCTTGTTTTACAAGAGCTTCATCTGTCTTAACTTCTGGTTTACTACAACCTACAGCAGTTAATATAAGAACTAAAGATAATAATATTAATGATATTTTTTTCATAATTTGACCTCCTCTAATAATTCGCTAATTTCACGTAATAGTTCTATTTGTGTAATTTACTTTAAAACCTTGTTAATAGCTTGTTTTGCCTTGTATCTGTTTGCCCAACTTGTTATAGGAGAGCCAGGTACGCCAGGCCATTCTGATTTTGATGTCCATGGTCCGCCAAAGATTAAATCTAAAATGTGAACTGCTTTCTTGCCGCCTTTTACCATAGACTCTCTACAAGCAGCACAGTAAGTAACCATATAATCAGATTTCACTTCTGCAGTTCTTTTATTCATTATTCTCTGCGCCAACTCTGGATTTGCAGGTACTACCATGCCCCCAAATCCACAACATCTAGTATTTTCTCTTGTATGAGGTGGTTCTTCATACTTATAACCTAGCTCATTCATTATCCACCTTATACCATCGTGTATAGCTGGTACATTTCTAGTAGGACAAGAGTCGTGTACTGCTATTACAATGTCGCTATTCTTACCTATTCCTTTTGATTTTTCTGGTAATCCAATCTTTGGAATCAACTCCCAAAGAGAAGTCACTTTTTGATTTGGGCTGTATTCAGACATTGTTAAGTAACATGACTGACAAGCTACTATTATCTCTTCAGCACCTAGTTTATCTATTTCTGCTTGTAGCTCCCCATATCTTTCTTTGAACTTTTCCTCTTGTCCTAAAGCTTTTGTAGGCTTGCCACAGCATTTTAATATTGCCCCTGTCCCTGGAAGCTTTTCTTGTAAATACAATATAGTTTCCTCTACTAGCTTAGGATTATATGAAGGCAAGCTACAACCTGGGATAAATACTCTTTTTGTATTGTTTGAATTATTTCCCATTATTTAGACCTCCTCTTAGCTGCTTTGGCTGTATTAAATAGCTTTGAGAATCCAAGCAATTGGTGCATTTCTATTGCAGAGTGCCCTTTCATTGGAGACTTGCCATTATTAGCCTTAATCATTGATTTTCTCATGCCCATAAATACATCCTTCATTTCATAATCCTTTGGACATGCTATTGTACATTGGCTGCACATGTTACATGAATAAGGAATAACTGGCTCTATCTCTCCTGTTTCAAGAACTTTTTTAAATAAATCCTTAGGACATTCACAGTAGTCTTTAAGCATTTCGCACTCTTTCATACAAAGCTTACATTCACATTTTAAACATCTAGAAGCTTCCTTCACAGCATCTTCTTCCGTAAGTCCAAGATCAACTTCATCAAAACTAAGTACTCTTATTGAAGGTTCGATTTGGCGAGTTTTCACTCTTGGTAAATCTTCTGTTCCTTCTTTTATTTCTGTTTCAAGCCAAGTTTCATATGCCCCTTCATTGTTTCTATCAGAAGCCATGTCTTTTCCTTGTAGATATCTATCTACTGATATTGCAGCTTTTCTTCCTTCAGCCATAGCTTCAATAACTATTACAGATCTTCCGCTTGCATCTCCAGCAACAAAAACTTTTTCCTCATTAGTTTGTAGAGTAACAGGGTCTACCTTAAATCTCCCGCCTCTTACAGTTTCAATTGTGTTTTCTGGAACAAATGAATTGTCTACAGCTTGACCAACTGCAAAAATAACATTATCCACTTCTAGCATTTTTTTATTGCTTTCATTAAATTTAGGATTAAACTTTCCGTCTTTATCAAATATAGAAGTACATTCTTTTATTTCAAATCCTGCTACCTTACCATCTTTTTCAACAATTCTTTCAGGTCCAAATCCGGCGTGGATTATTACACCTTCTTCTTCTGCCTCTTGGATTTCCCAAGTATGTGCAGGCATTATATCCTTTGACTCTAGACATGTGAGGTAAACTTCACTTGAGCCTATTCTTCTAAGTGATCTTGCTACGTCTATAGCAACGTTTCCTCCACCTATAACTGCAACTCTTTTTCCAATATTATTGAATTTTCTAGTTAGGCTTACTTCTCTTAGGAAATCAACAGCATTATATACTCCATTTAAATTGCTTCCTGGTACAGGTATTACCACTCCTTTGTGAGCACCTACAGCTATAATAACTGCATCGTAATCCTTCTTGATTTGCTCAAAGGAAATGTCCTTTCCAACTTCAACTCCTAGTCTCATTTCTATGCCTAGTTTGTTAAGCAGGTTATATTCAGAGTCAATAATATGTCTTGGAAGCCTATACTCAGGAATTGCAACTCTCATCATACCGCCTACTACCGGCAATTTTTCAAAAACTGTTACTTTGTATCCCTGTCTTCTTAGATCAAGTGCCGCCTGTGCACCAGCGGGACCAGCTCCTATGACAGCAACTTTTTTATTTTTTTCTGGTTCTATGGAAGTATCCCATAGTGATTCATCATCATAATTATCTGCCACAAATCTTTTTAGTGCAGCTATGGACATTGCTTGTTTAAATTCTGTTTCTCTCTTGCATTTTTCTTCACAAGGATGAGCACATACTCTTCCTAAACTAGCAGGGATGAAAAGCTTTTCACGAATTATACTAATAGCCTCTTTATATTTACCCTCTGCAATAGCATTAACATATCCTTTGATATCTGTATGCATTGGACAGGTAGCTTCGCAATATGGAGGCGCATCTCCCATACAATTATTCGCTATCTCCTGCATAGCTTCAAGGACATGCTTTGGATAAGTAACCTTGTTCATAATTAACCCCCCTTTATTTTAAAAACAATAGAAATTGTTAATTTCTCTACAATCATTATAATACAAAAAAACGAAATGAAATAATAAGTATTATTTATAATATATAATAATTACTTATGATAGTTAATTTTTTATCAATATTCCCTATGATTTAAGTCTTGTTTATTAAATGACTATATTATGATATAATTAAATAAAACAAAACAACTAAGGTGATACTATGAATATAGGGTATTTAAATGCTTTTTATGTCACGGTTAAAACAAATAGCATATCAAAGGCTGCAAAGCTTCTTCATTTGACACAGCCTGGTCTTAGTATGCAGATACAAGCTCTTGAGAAAGAGCTCCAAGTCAGCCTCCTTAATAGAAGCAATAAGGGAGTTGAACTTACTGAAGCTGGGAAGATTGTATTTGACTACGCTAATACTATTTTATCACTTCAAGAAAACATTGAAAGGGATCTGGAAAACTTAAAGACTCATAAGAAAAAGTTATTAGTAGGATCGTGCAAATCAGTAGGAGAATATGCGCTTCCTTGTAGTATATACATATTTAAACATGACAACAAAGAAATCGATATTAACCTTGAAATCATGAATTCTGAAAACGTAATCAAAAGCTTGTTAGACAGAACTATAAATATTGGAATCGTACATGGAAACATTAGCAATAAAGAAATAAAGACAGAAAAAATAACAGAGGACAAGCTTCTTTTAGTAACATCTTTACCTTTAATTAAAGACAAGGTATCTCTAAATGAGTTAACAAAACTTCCTCTCATTTTTAGAGAGCAAGGCTCAGGCTCTAGAAACACTATTGAGAAGTGTTTAAAAGTACATAATTTAAAATTAGGAGATTTAAACATAATCTATGAGCTTAATTCAATGGAAGCGATAAAGTCCTCTGTAATATCAGGAAAGGGTATATCCTTTATTCCAGAGCTTTCTATAAAGAGAGAATTAAAAGATGGTGTTTTAAAATTAATAGAGATAGAAGACTTGGAAATAGTATCTGAATATTATATCGCGTATAGGAAAGATCATGAATTAAGTCCATTCGAGAAGGACTTTATAAATTTTATAAAATCCTCAAGGAGAGGATTTTGTTAGCCAAAATACTCTCCTAATAAGCTCTTCATAAAATCTATATCTAAATACTCTTTAATTTTATTAAATGTATCCATGTTTTTTATGGCCTTGTTTGGATTGTGGTACTCTATATATGCATAGGCACACCAAGACAAGGCTCTTAGATATAGGTAAGGAGTGTACATATGAACCCTTTCACGAATATCCTTGTCTTTTGACCCTAGACCATTTACATAAATTCTATAAAAAGATTCCTTTTCTTCTTTGCTTAGTACATAGTCAGTTTTCCATAGTGTAGTAGTAGGAGCTAAAAACTGAGTTAGATCCTGGCATGGATCACTTATAACAGGTTTTTCCCAGTCTATTAAGTAACTCTTTGCATCTCCAATAATAAAATTATGGGAGTTTACCTCCGTATTGTTTATAACATGCCACTTATCTTCAATAAAATATCTCTCTTTTTCTTTATTCTTTATTGCCCAATCCATAAATGCATTAAAGTACTTTTTTAATTTCTCATCTACAATTGGAGAATCCCAAAATTCTATTAATAGCCTGTTTGCTTCGTTGATTCTATCAGAAAATATGTTTTCTTCAATAATAAAACTACTTATATCACTACTATTTAAATCAATAGAATGTATTTTAGAAAAAATATTGCCCGCTTTAGATAAATCCTTATGATATTCAAGAGGCTTTCCTTCTAAAAACTCCATTATTAAAATTCCATATTCAATAAATTCCTTAGTATCATCTACATAAAAAACTTTTGGTGTAACTCCGCTGACTTCTAATCTTTTTAATGCACCATATTCATATCTAATTTGATTATCTAGTTGCAGCTGACTACCTGTGTTGACTCTAAAAACATATTTACCTAGCTTTGATTCTATAACATAATTAATATTATATTCTCCTTGTGCTAAAAAACTTATAGTGTAGTCATTGCCTAGATTTATATTAAGTACATCTTTATATCTGCTTATATACTCTTTAATATTACTGATTAATTTGTTTTTAAGCATAATTTGAACCACTCCAATGCTTTTCTAAATATTTTATAGTATTTATAGGTACATTCGCTCCACTTAGTTTGCCTTTTTCAACACGATTTATAAAGTCAAAGAGGTCTTCCTTTGTATCTATGTCCATATGCTTAGTAGCTAAACCAACTGAAAGTCCTTTGTTGTTTGCAATATCAATAGTTCCTTCTAAAACAGATTTTTTGCCCCATTTTAGGCTGCTATCAAATAAGTCTCTATATAGTTTTTTCATTCCGATTAAATAATAGCCTCCATCAAATGTGGGTCCGAGGCATATATGATTTTCTTCTAGCTGATGAAATGCATAGTAAATATCTTCTTTTTGAATATCTGGTATATCAGAGCCAATTAATATTACTGCGGAATATCCTTTATTTAATACATCACCTATTGCGTTTTCCATTCTCTTGCCTAAATCTTCTCCTCTTTGAGGAAATGTCTCTATATAATCTGGCAACATATCTTCAATAACATTAAACCTATCTTCTGGAGTATAAGTAAGAAAAATATCTATGTCATTTTTAATATAATCAAATATATTAAATAAATCCAATAAAAAAGCTTTATGGATACCTGCACATTCTATATCAGAAAATATATCCATAAGTCTAGTTTTTGTTTTTCCTGGAATAGGTATCCTAGTCATAAGTATAAGCGCTTTCATCATCGCACCTCCCTATATATCTGGCTAAGTCTTGATGGTGTTGTGCCAAGGACATACAGCAACTTTATCTTCTGCATAAAAAAGAAAGTTCGTAGTTGTCCTCCAGTTTTAAATCTTCTGGCAGAGGTTCCTATTTTGGAATTTATTATTTTAGTTTTACCTAACTTATGAAGGCTTTTAGAAAATTCCCAGTCCTCCATCAATTCTATTTCCTTGTACCCACCTAAGCGTTTAAAAATATCTTTTCTAACAAATAAACCTTGATCTCCAAAAATTAGGCCTAGATACTTAGCCCTTAAATTAGATGTCCATGCTACATACCTCATAAATAACGTTTCTAAATCATAAAAATAAAGAGAAAATCCTCCACCAATATGTCCTTCCTCAATAGTTCTTTTTATCTTGGATAGTGAATCATCTGAAACTACTGAATCTGAATGAACAAACCAAAGAATATCTCCCTTTGCTAAATTAGCACCAGTATTCATCTGTATTGCTCTGCCCTTAGAGCTTTCTACAACTATGCCATATTTTGCAGCAATATTTACTGTTTTGTCAGTGCTTCCACCATCTACAATAATTATTTCCTTTTCACCATGTAATGCATTGAGCCTTGTCAGAAGCTTTTCAATATTCTTTTCCTCATTTAATACAGGCACAATAATAGAAATCATAAAAATCATTCCTTCTTACTTTTAAAAATATTAAGTGAATTCTTTGTCGTGATAATTTTCTTCTCTTACAATAAATATTTTATAAGTATTTTACTTCCTACCCATGCTCCTAAAAACATAAACGCTGCAAACACCCAACCATGCAAAGAAAATGATGGTATGGCACTAAAATAGGAACCAATATTGCAGCCAAAACAAAGTCTTGAGCCATATCCCATGAGAATACCGCCTATAAGTGCAAAAATCATCTGCTTGCTACTTTTTATTTTTCTAATTTTAAATTCTGAAGCACTCAATGCTCCAATTAATGCTCCTATGATTATGGCAATATTAATAATTGTAAAGCTATTGTATATAAAACTTTCTCCTGCCTTTAGAAAGCCATCTGTCTTGGTGTTGAAATAATACCATTTAGAAGGTTCAAATCCAAACTTTTCAAGAATCCATGCACCAAAGTAAACAAAGCCTGATGTAACTCTCCAAGGACTTCCTGTAGCTTTGAGCATGATGATATTTATGATAGCAAGGATTATGGCCCCAGTTAAATAAGGCCAAGGCTTCTTAAACAGTTTATTATGTAACTTGCTTAGCAATAGCATCACCTCGTCTTTTCTATGTAGATTTCCCATTCGCCATCATTAACTTCGATATAATCTACATTTAGACCTTGTTTTTCAGCCCACTCAATAACATTGACTATAGAACAGCTATGATCTGTTTGCATAATCAATATATCTCCAACCTTCATTTTCTCTAACTCTTTTAAAGCTTTCAACAAAGGAATAGGACAGGCTTCATATAAGCAATCTAATTTTACTTCTGCCATTCACATCCCCCTAACTATAAGGACATAATATTGTTCTTTTTGTGATACAAGTCTGCTAAGAAATATAATATTAAAAGAATTATTACTTGAAATATTACTGTTGCAGGAAATCCTACATATTCAGGAAAATATATTGTAGGTGATTTTGATATAATAAGCTTGTCCCAAAATCCAAAATTCTTTGCTCCTAAAAGGGAACCCACAATAAAACCAACTAATACTACTAGCTGTAGCTGAAAACCTTCTCCTATTCTCATCAATGTACCCGACGCACAACCTCCAGCAATGACCATTCCTATACCAAATAATACTGCTCCTAAAGCTGTATGAAGCCCGGCTGGTGCAATTTGCCCTGGTATAGATTGAACATCAGAAAATCCATAGTTACATACATACTCATATTGTATAATAGCAAAACCTATTGTACTTATTATAAAAGCAATAATTATTGCCCTTATAAGAGAAGTACTGCCTACAAGTATAGGATCTCTAAAGCTGGCCGCAAAACAAAACTTGGATCTTTGAAGAGTTATGCCTATGAGTATCCCTAGTATCCAATAAATACTGTATCTAAAATTAAAATATAGCATTGACAAATATATAGCAATTACAATGATTGTCAAAACAATTGCGTATGGTAATTGAGATTTTTTTCTCTTTATCTCCTGCTGTCTCTGTCTTTTTAACTCCTCAATTCTATTAGTGGGCATTAGGTTATCTCTCCTCATATTTTAGTGAAAGAATGTTAAATAATAATCAAAGTACCCACGATATTATTATACAATATTATTCAGTGGATAATCATTTAATATAATTATATAGAATAATGATATCTTATACATAGATATAAACTATTGATAAATAAAAGTAGTTTGTTAAAATAATGGTATGATATAAGTTAATTATATAACAATACAGGCAAAAATTTAACCCTTAAGATACTTTTACTCCAAAATATTAATAATTTGAGGTGAGTTTATGAAAAAAGTTTTATTTGATTGTGACAATACAATGGGTTTACAAGGAAAAGATGTAGATGATGGCTTAACTCTATTGTATCTATTAGGTAGAAGAGATATTGAACTAATAGGGGTAACTACTACCTTTGGAAATAGCAATATAAAAGATGTATATAGTACAACAAAACAACTATTTAGCGATTTAAAAATAGGACATATACCTCTACATAAAGGAGCAGGGGCCGGTGAAGACAGAAAAAGTGCAGCTGCAAAATTCCTAGTGGAAGCAGTAAATAAATATCCAAATGAGGTAACCATATTAGCAACTGGCTCTTTAACAAATCTATATGGTGCATATGAAATAGATAATAGCTTTTATGAAAAAGTAAAAGAAATAGTTCTAATGGGAGGAATAACAGAGCCTTTAATAATTAATGGCAAGGTATTAGACGAACTGAACTTTTCATCAGATAATGAAGCTTCTTTTAATGTACTAAGCTCAAAATGTAATATCACCACTATGACTGGCCATATCTGTTTACAAGCTGAATTCAAAAAAGAAGAATATGAACGTCTAATGGAAAACCATGATATCTCATGCTATGTTTATATAAAAGAAAAATCCTATGCATGGTATGAATATTTTAAGGAATGGTTTGATACAGAAGGGTTTTATAACTGGGACATAGTATCTGCTGTCTATATTACTAATAAGGAACTGTTTAATGAAAATATGCAAAATGTTGTATCTAATTCAGAAGATTTGAAACAAGGCTTTCTCAGAATAGATAATGAAGTCAAAGATGGATATAAAATAAATATTCCAACGGTAATAAAAGATATAACTACCTTTAATGAAATAATATTTGATGCATGGAAAAATGTAGAAGTTAGTATTTAGTCTTAAAAAAATATGGAATAGATTAAAAAATGCTACCCTTTAGTTCCAGATTTTTTTATCTGTCTCTTTAAGGGTAGCATATCAATTCATGGCTTTCTTATTTATTATTTTGTAGCTTCTCCTTGACAAGTAGCACATACTCGCTTATGTGCCTTTACACTTAGTAGTTCTACATGAGGTGAAAGAAAATCCTTCCCTACTGGTTCTTCCTTCATCAAATCAGTACTTAAATATTTTTTATTATCATCAGCAAAAACAGTAACTATTACACTATCTTTTCCTAGCTTTTCTTGTGCTATAAGAGCTCCCAATAAGTTAGCTCCTGATGATATCCCTACTCCTAGTCCCAGTGTAGATGCTAGTTTTTGCGCCATAATAATGGCATCTCCATCATAAACATGGATTATATCATCAAGCTTTTCCAACTTAACAATAGAAGGAATAAACTCATCAGATATTCCTTGAATTCTATGCTTGCCTACTTGATGCCCAGTGGATAATGTAGGTGAATTAGCAGGTTCCAATGGATAAAGCTTAATGTTTGGATTCTTTTCTTTTAAGTATCCACCGGCTCCCATAATAGTACCACCTGTTCCTACACCAGCTACTATAGCATCTGGCTCAACACCTATACTTTGCAATTGATGCCATATTTCTGGTCCAGTAGTGGTATAATGGGCTTCACAATTATCTTCATTTGAAAATTGGCAGGGTAAAAACACATTTTCATGTTTTTTAGAAAATTCCTCTGCCTTGCTTATACTACCTAGAAAGCCACCTTCTTCTTTACTTACTAATCGAACATCTGCTCCATAGCTTTTCATTAAGTTTATTCTTTCCAGGCTCATCCAATCAGGCATAAAAATAATTACTTTATGCCCCAAAGCTCTACCTATTGCTGAAAAGGCGATGCCTGTATTCCCGCTAGTTGCTTCAACTATGGTATCTCCTGGCTTTATTCTTCCAAGTTCATAGGATTTTTTCATAATATGTAATGCCATCCTGTCTTTTATACTGCCAGTCATACTATAATGTTCTGCCTTAGCGTAAATTGTACGTTCTTCATTTTTATATTTTAATTTAATCTCTAGTAAAGGAGTATTCCCAATCATCTCGGTCAAATTATTTATTGGGCTATTTAAGGAATTAGGACACATGTATTTACCTCCTCTATATATATTCTACTATGTTTATATTATATACTAATATCATCACCATAAAAACAGAAGGCATGGATTTTTTAAAATTCCATGTCTTCTTATTCTTTATAGTTTAGTTGCTACCTATTTTTGACTTTCCCAGTATTGATTTAAAAATTCTTTTGCTTTAGCTGGGTCAGCTTGATGAACATTGCCAGTATCTACTAGTGTAGAAACTGTAGAATAAGCCTTAATCTTTAAGTTGTTATATACAGCTAAGAATTCATCTTGATTAACACTAAATAAAACTGCTTTTCTTAAATTAGCGTCAGAGAATTTACTATTTCCTTTTAAGTTAAAGAATGCATAAGCAACTCCATTACTTGGTCTCTTTTGAAGGAAGAATTTAGAATCACCTTCTATTAATGAATATTTATCTTCTGGAACACTGTATAATAAGTGAACTTCTCCACTTCTAAAAGCTGAAAGTGAGCTGTCAGCATCTTTAATAAACTTAACAACTACTTTTGATATCTTAGGTTCATGTTTTGTTCCTGCCATATATCCAGGGTTCTTTTCAAATACTACTTCATAGTCATTCTTGTAAATAGCTATATATGGTCCACTAGTAACTAAAGTATTGTTATATGTTGCACCTTCTGTTATAGCAGTTTGATCTCCATAAGCTATGTCCTTGTTTCTGTCATAAGTAGCTACATCATAAGTGTTTATAGCTTCTACTTGTGTTTTAGAAACAATACCTGCTGATTGGTGTGCTAAGTAATTTAATACTTGTGGGAAAGGTTTGTTAGTAGTTATTTTAACTACTTGGTACTTTCCATCTGCATTTTTTACGTCTTTTTTATCAGCTACAAGTTGTTTAATTTGGCTTTGTAAGCCATTTTCTAAAGCTTCTTTTATAGTTATATCTTTACCAGATACATTTTTAGATTCTAATTCTGCAATATCAGTTACAACTTCAATTTTATCCATGCTTGAGTGTAAGCTGTATGTTCTGTGGTCAGGAACTGAGTTTTTATCTTTTGCTCTATTCATTGAGAAAACAACGTCTTCTGCACCTACAAGTTCACCAGAATCAACTGCTTTTTTGTCTACTACTTTAGCAAATTTTACATCATCTCTTAATATAAAGTAATACTCTTGATTACCTTCTCCTATAACGTTGTTATAAGATAAAGAACCTTCTGAAGTTACCTCATCATCATCTGTAAGGTTTACTAATCTAACGTATTGGTTAGTGTTGATAATATTGATAGAACCGTCATTACCTTTTATAGGGTCTAAAGAAGTTAATGAAGACATAGTTTGGCTAAATAAAAATGGTTGTGTTGTTCTTTTTGATTCATCAACAAAGTCAAGTTCTTCCCATGGTAATGAACGAGATTTACTTAATCTAACGCTATCTACCTTTAACACTTCTTTGTTTACTGCTTGGCTCTTATAATTTGAGTATAGAGGAACAATGTATGCATTGTCTTCTACAAGGACTTTTTCAAACTCTTTGTAAGTTTTAGCATATTCTTCAGGTGTTTGAGTAGCTGCTTCCCCTACAAGCCTGTCAAGGTCTGGGTTTGATAGACCATAGTCATTGTAGTCTCCACCTGTTGTAAATAAAGATCTTACAGCATAGTCAGGGTTTCCTGTAACTGTAGTCCAGCCTGATATTGCAAGATCATAGTTACCTGCATCTTTTTGGCCAACAAAACTACCATAGTCTGGTTGTATATTTAACTTAACATTAAAACCTGCTTTAGAAAGCTGGTCTCTTATAATATTAACATCCTTTTCATTAGAACTCATAGATAATAATGTAATATCAACTGGTTGTCCATTTGCAGCAGAATCAGTTGTATTTCCACCAGCTGCTTGGTCTTTTGTCTTTACATTACAGCCTGATAATACTCCTAGCATCATCACTGCAACTAAAAATAAAGCTACTGTTTTTTTCATTTTAAATCTCCCCTTTGTATAATTTTATAAGTAGATTTGTAGCTAAAATTAATTTGCATTTTTATGCTGCTACCACCTCCCTTAGAAGGACACTAATTATGAAAATCATTTACTTACTTAGTATCATAGTGTAATGTTCCATTCTGAATTTCCTTATATCTGAAGCAAGCTACAAAATGATTCTCTTCAACTTCAATAAATTGTGGGTCCTCTTGAACACATTGCTCAGTTGCAAATGGACATCTAACAGAGAATCTACATCCAGGCTTAGGGTTAATAGGCGAAACTATTTCTCCCTTAAGAATAATCTTCTTTTTCTTAACCTTGATATTAGTAGAAGGTATAGCTGATAGCAAGGCTATAGTATATGGATGTAATGGCTGCTTAAATATATCTTTTTTAGGTGCTTTTTCAATAAGTTGACCTAGATACATAACACCAATATTATCAGATATATGTTTAACAACAGATAAATCGTGTGAAATAAAAATATAAGTAAGTCCAAATTTCTCTTGAAGCTCCATCATTAGGTTCAAAATCTGAGCTTGTACAGAAACATCCAGTGCACTTACAGGCTCATCACAAACAATAAACTTTGGATCTATGGATAGTGCCCTAGCGATAACAACACGCTGACGTCTTCCACCATCAAATTCGTGTGGATATAGGTTGTAAGCACGCTTAGATAAACCTACATATTCCATGAGACTCTCAACTTTTTCTTTTCTTTCCTTATCACTTTTGCACACATTGTGCAGTTTTAAAGGTTCCTCGATAATTTGTGAAATTGTAAACCTTGGATTTAAAGATGCATAAGGGTCTTGAAAAATAATTTGCATATTTTTTCTCATCTGACGCATCTCTTCTTTGTTGAATGTTGTGATATCCATTCCGTCATATATAATATTTCCAGAAGTAGGCTCGTGAAGACGAAGAATGACTCTTCCTAAAGTACTTTTCCCGCATCCTGATTCTCCAACAATGCCCAAAGTTTCTCCTTCTTTAATTGATAAGCTAACATTGTCAACTGCATGTAAATACCCATTAGGTACATTAAAATATTTTTTTAAGTTTTTGACTTCTAATAAAGGCCTCATCTTTATTGCTCCTTTTCAAATAATGAAAAATGACACTTATATAAATGTGACTGTCCTTTAACAGGTGGTGAAACCTTCTCACATATTTCCTGTCTGTACTTACATCTTGGATGGAAGTAGCATCCACTTGGCAGTGCTGCAGCATTAGGAGTACTGCCAGGAATAGGTATCAACTTTTCATTGTCTTCGTCTAGCTTTGGTATAGATTCAAATAATCCTCTAGTATAAGGATGTTTTGCATTTGTATATACTTCCTCTATTGTACCTGTTTCTACTATTTCACCAGCATACATAATAGCAACCTTGTCACAGGTTTCTGCCACAACACCTAAATCATGAGTTATAAGTATCATAGACATGTTATACTTTTGCTGTAAATCACGAATAATATCTAGAACTTGAGCTTGTATAGTCACGTCTAGTGCTGTAGTAGGCTCATCTGCAATCAATAATTTTGGATTACACAAAAGAGCCATAGTAATAACCACTCTCTGTTTCATACCACCTGAAAACTGATGTGGATAATCGTTAAATCTATCCTCTTTAACCCCTACAACCTTTAACATCTCAATAACCTGTTTTTTTGCTTCTTCTTTGCTAACTTTTTTATGGGCTAGAACAACTTCTACTAACTGTTCTCCAATACTCATTATTGGATTTAGAGAAGTCATAGGGTCTTGGAATATCATAGATATACCATATCCCCTCATTTGCTGATTCTCTTTATCAGTATTGTAAATAAGGTTTTTGCCTTCGAATAATATCTCACCATCAGTAATTATGCCAGGAGGATATGGTACCAATTGCATAATAGATAATGCTGTAGTAGTTTTACCAGCACCTGTTTCACCTACTAACCCTAAGCTCTCTCCTTGCTGTAAGGATAAGTTCACACCATTTACTGCCTTCACTGTTTCATCTTCTGTAATAAAATGAACATGAAGATTTTTTATTTCCAAAATATTATTGTTTCCCATAATATAACCTCCTTCCTTACTTCAACTTAGGATCTAAAGCATCCCTAAGACCGTCACCAAAGTAGTTAAAAGCTAAAACTATCAATATAATCGCTAACCCTGGGAAAATGGCCAAATGTGGGCTTGTCTCAAGATAAGCACTTCCAATCTTAAGAATATTTCCCCATTCAGGAATATGTGGCTCAACACCTAAACCTAGATAGCTCAACGAACTAGTGGAAAGTACAGCCCCTCCTATTCCTAGAGTTGCTCTTACAATAATAGGTGCCATAGAGTTAGGTATTATGTGTTTAAATATTATAGTAAAATCTTTTGCGCCACATGCTTTAGCTGCTTCAACAAACTCCTGATTGGCAATACTCATAACAGTTGCCCTGACAGTTCTGGCATACATAGGTACAGAACCGATACTTAGTGCCAAAATCAAGTTCATCGTATTAGCTCCAAAAGCAGCTACTATGGCAATCGCCAACAATATTCCTGGTACAGCATAAAGTACATCCAGTAGTCTCATAATAATGTTGTCCACTTTATTTCCATAATAGCCTGATAGTGCTCCTAAAATACCGCCAATAACAATAGGTACTAAAGTAGAAATTAGACCTACAATTAAGGAAATCCTAGCACCAAAAATGATTCTTGTAAACACGCATCTACCGTAGTTGTCAGTACCAAAAGGATATTCTAATGAAGGTGATAAAAGTATAGCAGAATAGTTATTATCTATAGCAATAGAATAATCAAATGTTAGGTAGCTATAGATAGATAGTGAAATAAGTAAAGTCACTACAAACATTCCTAAAACTGACATGTAGTTTCTAAATAACCTTCTTAAAACGTCTATCCATTCAATAGATATTTCTTCATCCTTATGTCTTGCTTTACTTATGATTATAAGTCCCAAAATAAATGCAAATACATTACCTATAAAAATACTAAGTATGAGAGGTATTGCAAGAGGAACTAGTTTTTTATCAACTTTTTTACCTTTTACATACTTTGATACCATAACCATGGTAAATACATAAAACAAAGTAATACCAAGTAAAATACCCATTCCAAGCATAAAAGTATTAGATACATACTCTTTGAACAGGTTCAAAGCTGATACAATCATAATAGTAAGAGTAGTTAATATTGAATATATACAAAGATTGTACTCAATAGTTTTTTCTTTTTTAATTAATGTAAATCCAGCTATTGACATGAAAAAGTTTCCTGTCAAAACAAAAGGAATAAGGAAATAACCAATTATTCTTGTTGATGGTTTAATATCATCATATTGCAATATCTCTTTCTTGATTTTCAAAGTAACTAGATATTGGATAATACCTGACACTAAAAATATAACAGATACAGCTAATGATACGTAATTTACATTGCCACTTGCTATATCTATACTTGAAATAAGAGCGATTAAAAACAATAATAATGATGCTCCCCATGCAAATGTGGAAGTCTTATATTCTTGAAAACTATTTAATTTTCTATGTTCAATTCTTTTCTGATATTGTTTATTTACCATAGCCATACTCTCCTTAATAGGATTTCATTTTGGATTTTATTCTTGGATCCAAAAATGAATACATAATATCAACTATTAGATTAGCTAAACTTATGATTACTGCAACGTATACTACACCTGCTAGAACAATAGGTATGTCAGGAATAAACTGCTTGTCCACTATGAAACTTCCTATACCATTAATATTGAATACCTTTTCCGTAACTGCAGATCCACCAAGCATACCACCAAATTGTAATCCTATAACTGTAACTATAGGTATCATGGCATTGCCAAGAATATGTTTCATAATAACCTTCTTTTCACTTAGCCCTTTGGCACGAGCTGTTGTAATATAGTCTGCATTTTTTACCTCTAGCATTGAGGATCTAGTCATCCTAGCTACACTAGCAGCCAGACCTGTTCCTAAAACAATACTTGGCATAATAAGAGTTTTCCAATTTCCTGCAACGAATGTGGCCGGCAGCCAATGCATTTTAATTGAAAAGTTTAATATCAATATAAGTCCCATCCAGAAGTTCGGGATAGATAATCCTAGTAAGGCAAATAGCATAAACATATAATCAAATGAAGAATACTGCTTTATTGCAGAAATAATCCCTGCAGGTATTGCAATCAAAACCGCAATTAATAGAGATGCAAATGTCAACTGTAATGTTATAGGGAACTTTCTTAATAAAGCTGATAATACATCCTCATTTCCTACGTAGGATTTTCCTAAATCAAATGAAAACAGACTCTTAAAAGTATGAAAAAGCTGAATATGGTAAGGTTTATCAAGACCATATATGCTATTGAACTTTGCAACTTGATCTGGTGTTGCTGTTTGTCCCAATATGTTAGTAGCAGGGTCCATTGGTGATAAGTACATTATTGTAAATACTAGCCAAGTAACACCAAATATTACAAAGACCATCATAAAAAGTCTCTCAACAATGTATTTTGCATAAGGATTACTGAAAATTAAAATCAGTATATACATTGGAAAAGACAAAATTATTGAAACTGTAAGAAACGCTTTGTTGCTAAACATCTCTATATATGTGTTGCAAAAAGTAACATCACTTACCTGTTTCTGTCTAGATATTGTATTTAACTCATTATCAATAATTTCATTAAACTGTTTATTTGTTATGTCTTTAACTTGACGCTCAAATTCTTCTGCACTTAATTCTTTCTTAAAAAATGACAGCTTATTTTTAAGTTGTTCCTGTACATTATTATGTATTTCTTCTTTAACGCCATCTTTTTCAAGCCTTTGATAAATACTTTCTCTTAACTTTGCATAATTATTGTTTTGTTTGTTTTTCATATGCTTAACAAAAACAAATGGAAGAGATAAAATTCCAAATATAAACAATAATGCTCTATAAAAGGGGCGTTTATACATTTTCTCAAATGTCACTCCGAGACCTTTAATCAACTTTTTTACCTCCTTATTCAGTCCTTAATTCTTCAAGATTTAGCAATGCCTTGTCAAAAACTATTTCTTCACCATTGTTGATTACAATACATGGTAAGCCTACTCTGCCTGCTTTCTTTACTTCTGCAAATTCAGGGGAGTTATCCCTATATTTTAAGAAATTCTTTAAATTTAACATATTTTCAGTAATATCTAGATATAAAAATTTAATATTTTCATCTGAAAGAAACTCTTTCACAGGTGCACAACCAGGTCAATGTTTACTTCCAAAAACAATTATTTTTTTCATATTATATTCCTCCCATGATGTTTTTTAGTTTTGTCTTTAAATAAGGTCACATTTCTTCTCATTATTGAAAATAAGAACACCCCCCTTATATGGGCCTATATTTCTATACATAAATCATTGCAAGAATTGTACCATATAGGCGAGGTCAAGTTTTCAGTATGCACCATTAATGTAAAGTCTCATTTTTGAGATTAAGCATTGATTGCATATGCCTCTATTGAGTTGTTAAACAGTAAATTTGTTAATTCTCAACATTGAGACAATTCTCATTATCGAGACTGATTTCTAGGTCTTTTATTTTTCTATAAAACGTAGCTCGTCCTATTCCTAATTCCTTGCATACCTGCTGAACCATATAATCTTTACTGTTGGAAAAGGTATATTTGTTTATGCAATTAATAATAAGTTCTTTCTCTATTTCTTTCAAAGAAGTACTCAAAGATTTCCCATCAAAACGGTCTGCTAAATTGCATTTTTCCTGACTAGTTAAAAGCCTTTTTTCAACTAATTCACTGCCTATCATATTTCCTGTCTCAAAATTTACTGCGTACTCTATAAGATTTTGAAGTTCTCTCACATTTCCAGGCCAAGGATACTTCAAAAGCAAAGAAATGGCATCTGGGCTTATTCCCATAATATCTTTCTTTAGAAATTCAGCATAGTATTTGACAAAATGATTTGCAATGAATATAATATCCTCTTTCCTTTTCCTTAAGGGTGGGATGTTAAGTGGAATCACATTGAGCCTATAGAATAAATCCTCTCTAAAAAGACCTTCCTTGACCCGTTGCTGTAAATCAACATTTGAAGCAGTTATTATTTTGATATCAATTTTTTGTATCTTGTTACTCCCAATTCTAGATACTTCTTTTTCTTGTAGGATTCTTAGTAGCTTTACTTGTAATCTATAGGGTAATTCACTAATTTCATCTAAGAAGACTGTACCTTTATCTGCTATTTCAAATTTACCAATCTTATTAGCATAAGCTCCAGTAAAAGCACCTTTTTCATAGCCAAAAAGTTCACTTTCAAATAGCTCGTCTGGTATAGCACCACAGTTAATAGGTACAAATGCATATTCTTTTCTATCGCTAAAATTATGTATAGCTCTTGCAAATAATTCTTTTCCAGTTCCACTTTCACCTAGTATAAGTACATTAGAATCAGATAAAGCAGCTCTTTCTGCCTGTTGTTTTACTTCAAGAATACTGTCAGATACTCCTAGGATATTGTCAAATTGAAGTCTAAGCTGATTCTTTTCAATAGATTGCATTACCTGCTTTTTGAAATAATTTATGTTTTGGATAGTAAGCATAACTTCATTAGTGAAACTATCTGTTTTTAAATATGTAATAGTTACAAGTAAGCTGTATTTTACACCTAGAATATCAATAGCTATCTCGCATGGATGAGTACATTCGTCATTATCTAATAGACTCTGGAGAATATCGTTCTTTCTTATCTCATTTACAAAATCATCAATATTTTCTATGCCTATTTCGTTTAGTATTCTAACTAAAGAGTTGTTTTTGTATAAGACATTTCCCTTGCCGTCATAGATTACAACTCCTGAGTTTATGGTGTCTAGTATACCTTTCATTCTATCGGATAAAATTTTTTTCTCCATATTAGTCTGATATTCTGAATATTTTCCTTCAAGAAGAAAAGCCATTTTTTCTAGATAGTTTAAATAAACATCTCCATTTTTAACAAATTGCTTTTTCTGTTCTTCATTGAATGCAATAACACCTAATACACCAATAACCTTTTCTCCTTGCTTTATAGGAACACATATTGTAGCTTGTTCAACGCAGGTTAAAAGCCTTGAGCATCTGCTACATAATGGTTCTTCCTGACACCTATTAGTAATAACCTGGGATTTGCCAGTGGACAGGCATCTATCAAAGGCTGAATTCTTTTCAATATGACCATTAATTAGAGACTTATAGGTTCCTGTTCCTGCAATTCTTTCCATCCATTCATTCATTATTGTTACATCAATACCAAGAACTGCTTTTATAGCCTCGGCAACTTTTTGTGATAACTCATAGTATTCTTGAATACCTGTTTTTTCATACCCCATTAGATTGCCCCCTTTTATCAACTCTAATAATCGATGAATGGAAGTTATGTTATAAAACATTATAACCCATCTCTTTAATAATGTACACAAAATCGCTTATATTTTTGTTATTATTACAATACTTTCATCATTTTCTTTTGCAAAAGTTATGATATCTATACAATATAGTAATCATGCGTTCTAAGGTTATTGGCTCTTTTGGATTAGTGCCGTCAGTAATATTTACATCTGGGCTTTTTGCCCACTTCATAGCTTCATTTGCCCATAAATTAACTGATAAGGCTTCTAATTCTTGAGAAACCATTAATTTATAGTTACCCCACTCTGACCAGTTTTTATTAGCAAATATCCTTGGACAATGCTTTCCACTCCAATCATAATGTCTCTTTAAGCGTTCTATTCCCCAGTTTCTCTCATGAAGTATTTGAGCAGATAACTTAGCTGCATTTAAAATAGTCTTTTTTCTATCATTGCTTTCACATATCTCAATGGATATGGACTTTCTATTTCCTGTACCATTTTTCCCGTCACCTGCATGCCAAGCCACTTCATTTAGTGGAATTGCTTCGATAATCTCTTTGTCATCTACGACCAAATGCCAGCTAGCTGTTCTTGTGTTACTTGGATTAGTTAGCCAATCTCTTTCGTTTTGAGCAGTACTATCTGGATTTGCAGTACTATGTATAGTCAAATACTCAGGTTCCATAAGTAGGCCCGGTCTTCTATTGTTTGGAGTATCCTTTGGAATGTGTTGGATATTAATTTGCATATAAAAATCCCCTTAGCATTTTTATTTTTTGGCAATCTAATATATGTAAGATGCCAAAATTTATTTCTATATACTATAGTATCAGAACACGCGTTCTGTGTGAAATGTTTTATTTTAAATTGTTATTACATACTTTCTCTTCTCTTGAAAATAATAATAGTGAGGTGATAATTGTGAGTAAAAATAAAAAAAAGGAAAGACATATGGGAATTCCAATTGAAAAACAGGATACTGCTGCTTGGGCAAATATTGAAAAACAGCAACCAGTTTCTAATGTTCCCATTCCAAACTATAGTCAAGTAAAAAACGCCAAGGAATGGGTAGATACCAATCAAAAATAAAAAGAAGTTCCAATTAAGGAACTTCTTTTTTGGCTCTAATACTTCATCTCCGCCAATCTTTTATAAGTCTCATATCTTTCTCTTGCATGTTTTTCCGCTTGGGTAAATAATTCGTCCGCCACATCAGGGAATACATTCATAATTTGTGTGTACCTAACCTCTCCTTCTATAAATTCCCTAAAGCTAGCAGTTGGTTCCTTTGAATCAAGAATAAATGGATTTTTGCCTTCTTCCTTTAGCATTGGATTGTATCTATAAAGATGCCAGTAACCTGCCTCCACAGCCTTCTTTTCTTCAGCGACACTAGTACCCATTCCTGTCTTGATACCATGACTGATGCAAGGAGCATAGCATATAATTAGAGATGGACCCTTATAGCTTTCTGCTTCTCTAATGGCTTTGATGGCTTGATTCATATTAGCACCAAGAGCTATCTGTGCCACATAGACATAACCATAGCTCATGGCCATTAAACCTAAGTCTTTTTTTCGAATCCTTTTTCCTGCTGCAGCAAATTTTGCTACGGCTGCTGTAGGAGTAGATTTGGAGGATTGCCCTCCTGTATTAGAATAGATTTCTGTATCTAACACTAATAGGTTTACATCTTCTCCCATAGCCAATACTTGATCGACTCCGCCATAGCCTATATCATAGGCCCAGCCATCTCCACCTATAATCCATACGGATTTCTTTGTGAGATAATCTTTTTTCTCTAATATTTCCCTTGCAATTGGATTATCATGGTGATTATGCTTTTCAAGTGTCTCTATAACTCTTTGAGACGCCTTCTTGGATAGCTCTCCATCATCCATATTATCAAGCCAATCTTTGAAAGCACCTTTACAATCCTCATCAAAGTTTGATTCAAGGCCTTCTCTCATTAATTCTCCTAGGCGTTCTCTCATCTGCCGCACTGCAATAGACATACCAAATCCATACTCTGCATTGTCCTCAAAAAGAGAATTAGCCCAAGAAGGCCCTCTTCCTTCGGCAGTAGTGCTATAAGCTATAGAAGGCGAACTAGCTCCCCAGATAGAAGAACATCCTGTAGCATTGGCAATCATCATCCTATCTCCATAAAGCTGGGTCACTAGTTTTACATAGGCAGTTTCACCGCAACCAGCACAGGCTCCTGAAAATTCTAATAAAGGTCTTGCAAATTGACTGTTTTTCACAGTATTTTTATCCACCAAATAATCTTTGTCACGTATAGTCATGGCAAATTCCCAGTTTTCCTCTTGCCTTACTATTTCCTTCTCTGCATCTACCATAACCAGAGCCTTTCCAGGTGCAGGACATACATCAGCGCAATTTCCACAACCAGTACAGTCTAAAGGACTGATTTGGATACGATAAGATAAGCCATTAAATTCTTTACCAACTGCCTTCTTAGTTTCAAATGTATGAGGTGCTCTGCTCTTTTCTTCTTCGTCTAATAGGAAAGGTCTAACTACAGCATGGGGGCAAATATATGAACATTGATTACATTGGATACATTTTTCTGTCTGCCACTGTGGAATCGTTGGTGCAATACCACGCTTCTCATAGGAGGTTGTTCCAAGTGGATGAGTTCCATCTTCTATTCCTATAAAGGCACTAACAGGTAATTCATCTCCTTCATGTCTCGCCATTGGTCTTTGAATATTTTTAACGAAGTCAGGCTCTTCTTTAATAGGAAGGTCTTCATCTTTTGCCTGAGCCCAGTGAGATGGAATATCTATCTTAACTAGACTGTCTACTCCCCTATCTACAGCTTCTTTATTCATTTTTACAATCTTTTCACCTTTTTTCCCATATAGACTTTCTATGTTCTGTTTTAGATATTTAACTGCATCTTCAATAGGAATTACCTTGGCTAGTTTAAAGAAAGCAGCCTGCATAATCATATTAATCCTATTACCTAAACCAATTTCATGTGCAATCTTCATGGCATCAATAATATAAAAATCAACCTCATTTTGAGCAATAGCTCTCCTTAGAGAAGCTGGTAATTTATCTTCTAGCTCTTCCCCAGTCCATGGGCAGTTTAGAACAAAAATACCCTTTTTCTTTATTCCCTTTAATAAGTCAAAATGATTAACATAGGAACTGTTATGGCATGCAATATAGTCTGCATTATAAATTAAATAAGGAGATTTAATAGGATTTTTCCCAAATCGAAGATGAGAAATTGTTGATCCACCTGATTTTTTACTATCGTATGAGAAATATGCTTGAGCGAATAGATCAGTATTATCTCCAATAATTTTTACAGCAGTTTTATTGGCTCCTACTGTTCCATCAGAACCCAATCCCCAAAACTTGCACCCAATAGTACTCTTAGGAGTTGTGTCCATAACATCTTCTTCTGGAAGAGAAGTTCCACTTACGTCATCTAAAATCCCTATAGTAAATCCTTTTTTAGGTTCCACTTGTCTTAAGTTTTTATAAACAGCCATGATTTGAGAAGGAGTGGTGTCCTTAGAGCCTAATCCATACCTTCCTCCTATGATTAAAGGTTGATTCTCTTTATCGTAAAAAAGACTCTTGATGTCTAGATACAGAGGTTCTCCCACAGCACCTGGTTCCTTTGTTCTATCTAATACCGATATCCTCTTCACGCTAGAAGGTAGTACATCAAAGAAATATTTTGATGAAAATGGACGATATAGATGAACCTTAATCAAACCCACCTTTTCACCTTTACTTAATAGATAATCTATAGTTTCTTCTATGGTGTCACAAACTGAACCCATAGCTACAATAATATCTTCTGCATCTTCTGCACCATAGTAATTAAAAGGTTTATAATCCCTTCCTGTCAATTGACTAATATCATGCATATAATCTGCTACTATATCTGGAACATTATAGTAAAAAGGATTAGCTGCTTCTCTTCCCTGAAAATATACATCAGGATTTTGTGCAGTTCCTCTAGCCACAGGATGCTCTGGATTTAATGCACGCTCTCGAAATGCTTTTAAAGCATTATGGTCTATTAGTTTTCCTAATTCTTCATATTCAAGAACTTCTATTTTCTGAAACTCATGAGAAGTCCTAAAGCCGTCAAAAAAGTGTAGAAAAGGTATTCTAGATTTTATAGCTGCTAAATGGGCTACTCCACCTAAATCCATAACCTCTTGAACACTATTAGAAGCTAATAAAGCAAAACCTGTTTGTCTTGCTGCCATAACATCTTGATGATCTCCAAAAATCGATAAGGCATGAGCTGCAACTGCACGGGCACTTACATGAAATACTCCAGGTAACAATTCTCCTGCTATCTTGTACATGTTGGGAATCATAAGTAAAAGACCTTGAGATGCTGTATAGGTAGTTGTCAGTGCCCCAGCTTGTAGTGAACCATGAACAGCTCCTGAAGCTCCAGCTTCTGATTGCATCTCTACTACTCTTACAGGCTGCCCAAATATATTCTTCTTTCCATGGGCTGCCCACTCGTCTACTCCTTCTGCCATGGGTGTAGACGGTGTAATGGGAAAGATAGCTGCTACGTCTGTAAAGGCATAGGATACATATGCAGCTGCTTGATTTCCATCCATTGTTTTCGTTTTTCTTGCCATCAATCTTCCTACCTCTCTTATATTTTTATTGCTTTCCAGTATCTAGATATATTATTTGATTTTTTCTTTGATTCATGCATGTTTATTGTTATTCTATTAAAATTAAAAAAACTTCAAGTTTAGGATTGGTAAATCCTAATACTTGAAGTTTTCAGCTCTTTCATTTATTTGAGCTCTCTTCCTGTTTCGTTTAATTCATTAACAGGTACTACCATGCTTTGATTGTTTTCTAGTACTCTTACTTGAGCAGTGTTATTCAATGAATTGACATCTTCTAACCAAACTGAATTACCATTATGAAGAACTTCAATATTTCTACGATTTTGATTTAATACTTCATTGGCTCTATTTATTTTCATATTTTCCTCCTAAGGTTATTTAATATAAGTCTCAACCATTCCATAAAAAATTGGTCTATTTATAGTTTGATATAATCTGAGGAAAATATGTATGGTATAAAAAATAAGGGAAGATATCCAAATCTTTTATTCCATAGTTCTCATGATAATCTATAGTGTGATAATCTCAAAACCTTCTTTAATATAATCATGCATAGCAGGATGCCCTTGTAAATCTCCATTTAAAGGAATGCCGCAGGTTTCATTGTACTCTAATACTCCCATTTTAGCAGAGCAAGCCTTACATACACAGTCAAATAGGTTTAAATCTTTCGCTTTTTTGTATAGCTTATTGTTAGACTCTTCAAGCTCCTTAATCAACTTTACTGCTTCGCCTTCCATGATAATCTTAGTTTCAATGCCCTTTTCCTGCAAATCTAATGCATTAAGTAGTATATGCATAAAACACATCTGTTGACCCTTAAAAGCAAAAAAAGCAATTTTTCTCATTGTATACTCCTCCTTTTATCTGTTTATTCTATGAAAGAGGGATGTTTTCCTGCTTTTTTAATGCATGAAAAATTAATTCCTAAGGCTATCAATTAATTCATCTTAAAATTACTCCTTTTGATGCTAATTCTTACAGTATTATATAAAACCATCCCTACTACTGTATTGATTAGAGTTGCAGGTAAAACAATTGATATTAGTAATACATTGAAGCTTCCTGGAAGTCCTGCTATAAATGCTGCTGAAGATAAGAAAACTATTCCACTTATTAATGTACCTATAGCTATGATAATCATCATCAATATTTGCTCCTTGATTCTTCCAGTAAGAGTCCTAATTCCAAAATATACTATAGTCGTTGTAATTATCTTATCAATTATATTAGGTAATTGTCCGGCAGGGAACCCAGTTGTAAGTGAAGAAAATATACCGATAGCTAAACCTGCAGTTATACAAGACTTAAAGTCTTCATTATATAAAATTACTATAAAAAGCATAACTAGCGAAAAATCTGGTTTCATACCAAGGACTAGTGGTGGAGTGATCTGATGTAAAAGAGCTCCTATTGCAAGTAATAAAGAATTTAATACAAATTTTTTCATATTCATAAAAAACACTCTCCTTTGATTTATTGTTCTTATATTTCATCGTTTTGCTATTATCATAAAATTCTCTTCACATCATCATCACTCCCTTCTAATTTTAATCAAAAAAACAAAAATCCGTCCTATATAATAGGACGGAATAATATCCGCGGTACCACCTAAATTGTGTAAAGTACACCTCTCTTCAGGTACAAACATACCCTATCCACTGTAACGTGTGGCTCACGGTAGTGCTAATTAAATAACTTATTTCACACTACTCCTCAAGGGCCCATTCATTGAACATTATCGTGCCAGATTTCCACCATCACCAGCTCTCTATAACTAAACATGCAACTACTCTTCCCTCTCAACGGAAAAATTAAATTATTAACATGATATCACTAAGAGTTAAAATAGTCAAATAATTTTTTAATGGGTGTTTTAAAA
>CAYYDM010000032.1:0-26287 GCA_964470635.1 uncultured Clostridia bacterium
ATTATAAACCATAAATAATAAATAATAAAATATAATTATTATCATTTATGATAACATTTATTATGATAAGTTTCAAAATAATAAAAGAACTGACTTCTCAGTCCTTTTATTTATCGCTGCCATTAATTTTATCCTTATTATCGTAAATATTATATTCATTCCAAATATCTTCTAACTGGTTAAAGTATTTTTCAGTATCTTCTCTTTGTCTCATACCTATAGCAATTATTAAAGCATTTAAAAGACTCATTGGAGCAACTAAAGAGTCTACAAAAGATAACATATTGCTTCTTGCTATTAATGTATAGTCTGCTATACTGGCTATTGGAGAAATTAAGCTATCAGTAATTCCCACAATCTTACATTGCTGTGCCTTAACGTATTTAAGTGCATCTAATGTTCTTCTAGAATACCTAGGATAACTAATTCCTATTACTAAATCATCTTTAGTTACTCTAAGAATCTGTTCAAAAATATCACTTATACCTCTTCTAACAACTTTTACGTCGTCAACTAGAATTCCTAAATAAAACCCTAGATAATCTGCTAATGCTGTTGAACTGCGAAGACCTAATATATACACTCTCTTAGCACTTAAAATGCTGTCTACGACTTTTTCAAAGGTATCGGAGTTTATTTCATCAATAGTAGCTTTGATATTTTCCATGTCAGTTCTTAAAACTTTCTTTAATCCTACTTCATTATTAGAATAGTCATCAGACATACTTAACCTTTGTACTGTTGTTAGTTTGTTTTTTATCAATTCTTGCAAAGCTCTTTGTAAACTAGGATATCCCGAAAATCCAAGAGTCAATGCAAATCTTACTACTGTAGACTCACTTACGCCAACTACTTCTCCTAGCTTTGCAGCGGTCATAAAAGCTGCCTTATCATAGTTAGTCGTTATATATTCGGCAATAAGTTTTTGTCCTTTACTAAGTCTCGTAAAGTTCATCTGAATAACTTTCATTAAATCTTTAGTTTTGTCTTCCATAATATCATTCCTTGCATTCTTTTATGAGTTTCATACCTTCTTCTAATGCTTTTTCATTTAGAGCTTCTGTTCCCCTAGGCACTCTGCCTAAAACTGCATTTTTTAAAGATTCTGTTGAAACAATTTCTGATATACAATTAATAGCACCCAATGCAACAATATTAGCAACCAAAGGTTTCATCAGCTTATTATTTGCTGTATCTAAAATAGGAATGCTTATAATATTAATATCTTCTCTTTCAGAGCGATGAATACTATTATCAATTACTAAAGTACCACCTGCTTTTAATGTATTAATATATTTATCACAAGCAAGCTGAGTTAAAGCTAATAATAGATCGCAATCTTTTACTTTGGGGTAATAAATTTCATCATTACTTATTATTACTTCTGACCTACTTGCCCCACCCCTTGCTTCAGGACCATATGACTGTGACTGAACTGCATTTTTTCCATCTTCAATTGCTGCTTCTGCTAAAATTATTCCAGCCAATATTAGTCCTTGACCACCTGAACCACTTAATCGTATTTCATATTGACTAGACATGTTATCTCTCCTTTTGAAAATCATCGATTATTTTTTGATACTCCTCTGTATACTCAGGTCTTGCAACTTTGTGAAACTCGCCAATTATAAGCTTTCCGTCAATATGATCAGGTGTCATTTTTTCAGCTGCTTTTATATTTATAGTATTTTCCTTTAAGTTTTTCATCATGTCCACTGAATTTCCTATTTTATTTTTTCTACCAAAATATGTTGGACATATACTTGCGACTTCAACAAAAGAAAAGCCTTTATTTTTAATACCTTCTTCAACTTGGCCAATAACCATGTTAGCATGATATGCAGTTGATCTTGCAACATAAGTTGCACCTGCTGCTTTTACAAGTTGACATAAATCAAAGTTCAAGTCAATATTTCCATACGGAGCAGTTGTACCTATGGCTCCAGTAGGAGTTGCAGGTGAATACTGCCCGCCAGTCATACCGTAGATGTTATTATTAAAAACTATAGTAGTTATTCCAATATTTCTTCTTGCAGAGTGAATTAAGTGATTTCCTCCAATAGCTGCACAATCACCATCACCAGTTATAACAATTACCTCTAACTCTGGATTAGCCATTTTTATTCCTGTCGCAAATGACAAAGCTCTTCCGTGAGTAGTATGCAGAGTATTAAAGTCTAAGTAACCAGTAGCTCTTGAAGAACATCCTATTCCAGATACTATACATACATTATCTTTATTTAAACCTAAATTATCAATGGCTTTAACAATTGACCTCATAACAATACCATTACTACATCCAGGACACCAAATATGAGGTAATTTGTTTGACCTAAAATAAGTTTCAACAAGTTCGCTAGGCACTTTAACAGACCCCCTTAATTTTTGCCAAAATTTCATCAGGCGATATTAACTCACCATTTACTCTATTACATCTGTGTATATTCGTATATTTATTGGCTACTCTCTCTACTTCAATAGCATATTGTCCCAAATTCATTTCCGCCACAATAATTCCTTTAGTCTTTTTTGATAATTCAGTAATTTGTTTATCTAAGAATGGCCATATAGTCATTGGTTTAAATAAACCTACTTTAATTCCCTGTTTCCTAGCAAGTTCAACCGCACATTTGGCAGATCTAGCAGTTCCACCATAAGCAACAATTGCAATTTCAGCATCTTCAAGCATATACTCTTCATATATAGAAATATCGTCTTTATTTAATTCTATTTTATCTACAAGCCTAGTTATTAACTTTTCTGCTACATCAGATCTACCACTTGGGAAGCCAGTTTCATCATGAACAAGACCAGTAACATGAAATCTATATCCTTGTCCATATGGTATCATTCTAGGCACTATTTCACCTTCTAAGACCTCATATGGTTTGTAATTAGCCACATTTTCATCTAGACCTAATCTATTAACGATCTCAATCTCATTATGATTAGGTATTTCTATTTTTTCTCTAAGATGGCCTATAACTTCATCCATTAGCAATATCACAGGTGTTCTATATTTTTCAGAAAAATTAAAGGCTTTCACAGTAAGATCAAATGTTTCTCTAACTGAAGATGGAGTAAGTGCTATAACTGGATGATCGCCATGAGTTCCCCATCTAGCTTGCATTACATCTCCTTGCGCAGGAGCTGTTGGCAAACCAGTACTAGGTCCTCCTCTTTGAACATTTACGACCACACAAGGAACTTCTGTAATAGCAGCATAACCTAGATTTTCCTGCTTTAAAGAAAATCCAGGACCGCTTGTGGCAGTCATTGACTTTAAGCCAGCCAGTGAAGCACCTATTACTGCTCCCATACTAGCTATTTCATCTTCCATTTGAATAAACTTGCCACCTATTTTAGGTAACTTTTCAGCAGAAAGTTCAGCTATTTCAGTTGATGGTGTAATTGGATAACCTGCATAAAATCTCATTCCCGCAGCAATTGCTCCCTCAACACAAGCTTCGTTTCCTTGCATTAATTTGACCCTTTTACTGTCCATCTTCTTTACCTCCTAAATAAATAGCATAGTCAGGACATCTTAACTCACACTGCCCACATTTAATACATGCCTCTATGTTTTTGATATTTATTTTGCCGTTTTTAAGTTCTAAAACACTTTTAGGGCAAAATTCAACACAAATCCCACAACCCTTACACCACTCTACATTAAGTTTTAATTCTTTTTCACCTGTGGCAGCCAATTCTAAGTCCCCCTTATGATATTGTTATAGTATTCTACAAATACATAATATCAAAACATATTTGTTTGTGCAATTTTTATTTCATTTTATTAACTAATTGTTTAGTTTTGCAAGTTTAGTTTCATACATTTGAAAAATGTAGAATAATCAGTATCTCTACGACTTTAAATCTATAAAAAATATTGTAACTTTATATTTATTATTTTTAATGTTTAAGCAAATAATAAGTATTATCTTTAAGCTTTATAGGAGTGATACTTAAATGATACAAATTGATGATGCTGGAAGTGGAAGTCTAATAGGAGGTACGTGTATAGGCGCATTAAGAAAAGAGACAATGGAATATTGCTATGATATTATTCCAATAGAACTTTACAAGGATCCAGCTTTTAACGAAAAAAAATACCTTGATTATGTAATTACCATAACTAGTAATCTATTAAAACAACTCAATGTTGATAAAAAAGAAGAAATTCACATATGTAGAGGTTACATGTTTGATAACCTAAGAAAGTGGTTGTTAATGGAAAATTACAATTATTTAAGCTGTAAAATTGAAGAACCCTTACAATCTATCATAGAAGAAACCTTTGAAAATTATTGTCTTAACCTAGGGCTTTTTAAAAACTATATTCGTTTTAATAAGTATCCATTTCATTTTCACACAATATTAAAATGGGTATATGCAGACTATGATAATAGAAAGGAATTTTGTAAAACAGGTTGGAAAAGTTGGAAGAAGTATGGCAATTTAGATACTATGATTTATGAGACAACTGCACAGAAAAATAATATTATATGTCTGAAATGTGGCAAACCAATAATAATTAAGTCTGAAGTTAAGGCTATAACTTATACTAGTAATAGAAAAACTACTGTATTAGTACATAAAAACTGTTAGTATTGTGAACTAAAGAGAGCTTTTGGTTATTTGCTAATACTAGGCAGTCTTTATAAATATATAAAAAAGAAGCTCATTATTAGAGCTTCTATACAGGATAAGTCTTTTCTTCTACATTTAGTAATGAACTATCTATTTTATATTTTTCTGCCTGTCTATATTGAAAATAATTAATTGCAACTTGAGGGAATGAGGCATAAGTTAATATATCTTCATCTTGCTCAATGTATTCTTTTATTTCACTTTTCATCTTCTCTAACTGTGGCTCCAATAAATCGGCCGGTCTACCATTGTATACTTCTTCATCTCCAATTATTTTTTTCTTTATATCTTCTGAGAGTGGAACTGCTGGCCTACCATAAAGTCCTTTAACATAGTTTCTGACTTCTGAAGGAACCATCTTATATCTGTCTCCCAATATTACATTGAATACAGCTTGAGTGCCTACCATTTGGCTCATTGGAGTTACTAATGGAGGAAACCCTAGGTCTTCTCTAACTTTTGGAATTTCTTCAAGAACTTTTTCAAACTTATCAAGAGAACCTTGTTTTTCAAGTTGGGAAACTAGATTGGAAAGCATACCACCAGGAACTTGATTTATTAAAGTCCTGCTGTCTACCCCCAAAACCTTAGGATTTAAGACACCTTCTTTAATATATTTTTCTCTTATAGGTTTAAAATAGTCTGCAATATCAGCAACTAGACTCAAATCTAATCCGGTATCATAAGGCGAATCCTTTAATGAAGCTATCATTGATTCTGTAGAGGGTTGACTAGTTCCCATGCTGAAAGGGGATAATGCTGTATCTATGATATCAACTCCTGCTTCAACGCCCTTCATATACGTTTGGTTAGCAACACCACTAGTAAAATGGGAATGTAGTTGTATTGGAACCTTAATCTCTTTTTTCAGTCTAGTGACTAGTTCATAAGCAGTATATGGCAATAATATTCCGGACATATCTTTTATACAAATAGAATCTGCTCCCATGTTTTCCATTTCTTTCGAAAGTTTAACATAGTAATCAATATTATGTACTGGACTTATAGTATATGATATGGCTGCTTGTGCATGTCCTCCAGCTTTTTTTGTAGCTTCAATTGATATCTTTAAATTTCTAACATCATTTAATGCATCAAATATTCTAATAATATCAATGCCATTTCCAATCGATTTTTTTACAAATTCCTCTACTACGTCATCTGGATAGTTTTTGTATCCCAAAAGGTTTTGTCCTCTAAGAAGCATTTGAAGCTTTGTTTTTCTGATTGCTTTTCGAAGTTTTCTAAGTCTTTCCCACGGGTCTTCATTCAAAAACCTAAGACTAGCATCAAAAGTAGCTCCTCCCCATACCTCAAGAGAGTGAAATCCAACTTCATCTAGTTTTTCCGCAATAGGAAGCATTTCATCAGTTCGCATCCTAGTAGCAATTAAGGATTGATGCGCATCCCTAAAAATAGTTTCCGTAATTTTTGGTTTAGTCATAACAAATTCCCCCTAATGTTTTTTTAATTATTTTTCTCTACACAATAAAGTATAGGTGGGTTATTAATTTGGTTAATAAATTCAAATTTCAAGACATTGAACATTTTTTGGTCTAGGCACGCAAAGTATTCTTTAATACACTCGTCTTCAGTTTTTCCCTCGTTATGACCAACATATGACGTAACTAGTAGCAAACCATTCTCTTTAAGTAATTCTAAACTTTTTTCTAATGCAATAATTGTAGTTTCTACTTTTGTTACAATATTATGATCTCCTCCAGGTAAATAACCTAAATTGAAAACAATTAAATCCACTTTAACCATTACGTGTTTATCAATATTTTCATGTCCATCTTTAAATATACATGCTCTATCAATTAGATTATTCTCTATTAGTTTGAGTTTTGTTTTATTTATTGCAGATTCCTGAATATCAAATCCATAAACTTTTCCTTCTGCTCCAACTAGTTCAGCAAGTAAGAGAGTATCATAACCATTACCTATAGTTGCATCCACAACAACATTACCTCTTGTAATTCTCTTTTTCATTATGTCTTTAGCAATTCCTAAAACATTGTTAAAATAATTATACATATTGTCAGCTCCTCTTACAGCAACAACCTTTTTTAAAGAATTCTTCAATATCACATCTTAAAATAGAATTTGTATATATTTCTATTTTTGAAAATAAATCTTCATCGGCTTCTTTTACCTTTAAGAATCCTTTTTTAATAAAATAATGGTTATCTCCCATGAAAAAAACATTTTTTACTCCTTGACTTGAACAATAATTCAATACTGCCCTTAAAAGACCATCACCTAGATTTTCTCCTCTTCTATTTTCATTGATTACTAGAAAATTTATAATTGCATACTCATCGATAACATTAAATTTACATCCGCCTACTATTTCACTATTATCTTCTACTACATAGTATATACTACCATTATCAATACTATTATCAGAATTAGATTCTTTAAGCATTTGTAAAACTTTACTATTCTCATTATCATTTCTTGTTCTTCTAATAGTTATCATATCAATCTTCTCCTCATAACCATATTATACCAAGTAAATTATCTAAGTTCAATTCCTTTATAAATATTATAGAACTATCTATTTTTTTAAAAATTGAATAATTAAAAAGTCAATTCAAAAATCTAATCATTACGCTATTGCATAATGATTAGATTTTCTTTAAATATTCTATCTCATTGTCATCTAAGAATCTCCAACAACCTTTTCTTAAGGTTCCCAATTCAAGTTCTCCAATAGATATTCTTTTTAGTGAAGTTACAGGATGACCTATTTTTTCACACATTTTTCTAATCTGTCGATTTTTCCCTTCATGTATCTGAATCTTTACAACACTTTTATCATTTATAGTATTTAGGATTTCAATTTCTGCTCTAGATGTGATATATCCGTCAATTTCCAAACCATGTCTAAATCTTTCAAGTTCTTCTTCACTTGGCTTACCTTCTACAGTAGCTATATAGGTTTTAACTACCTCATATTTGGGGTGGATCATCCTATAAGCTAATTCACCATCATTTGTCAAGATTAAAAGACCTGAGGTATCATAATCAAGTCTACCTACTGGGTATACTCTTTCTTTTACATCCTTTACTAGATCTAGCACAGTTTTTCGGTTATATTCATCTGACACTGTAGTAACATAGCCCTTAGGTTTATTCATAATTATATATATCTTTTTTTCCCTATGTTTTAATCTCTTACCGTCAACTGTAATAATATCTTTAAAAGGGTCTATCTTATAACCTAACTCTGTTATGAGTTCTCCATTGACTTTCACTCTTTTATTAGCTATTATTTCTTCTGACTTTCTTCTAGATGCAATTCCACATTGAGCCATAAACTTTTGTAACCTCATTATACCCCTTCTTTCGTATCAATAAGTTATTTTATTAAGCGTATTAGTATTATACAAGTCTCTCATCATAAATATTCAACAAATCCATTCGTTGAATTTTTTTCTTAATTTCTTCAGTATTAGTTATATAAGTACCCATCATTTTCATTCTATCAAAAAATCCAGAGCCTGCAAATGTATATCTTTTCTTTAGACCATCTTTATTTTTTGTTTCTTCATTAGCATATGCTATAATATCACCTATAGCCAAGTTTCTAGGTAACTCAAGTAATGTCATACCCAAACTTAGTCTCACGCTATTGTGTCCTGCTAAGCTTCCTGTAGAAATAGCTTCCGTATGACCAACAAACAAACCAGACTTTTCTCCGCCACATAGTAGATTATCAATTCCATTGACTTTAAGAGCATTATTCCTAGGTGCTATAGATAAATATCTAACTGAATTTCCTTTTCCACCTGAATATGGATCCTCATATCTTGCATATTCAAGTCCTTCTATTTTCCTTAATTTTTCTAAGGGATAAAAAGGGGTCATAAGCTTTGCATGACCAGTATCCAGCAATACAATGTTTTCTGCAAATTCTTTAAGTGAATACTGCTGGCATACTTTTAAATCAAGTTTTTCAGGCTTAATGTCTTCTGGTGGAATAGGTAATACTACAACACCTTCATTATCAAGTCTTTCTCTTATTTCTTTGCTTAAGGAATCTTTATTAAGTTTACAAGATCCACTAAAAGCTCCATAAGATTCATCGCCACGCTGACCTAAAATATCTTCAACTCCAGCTCTCATGCTTATACTGATTCTAGGTCCAAAAGAAGGACATCTTAAAATGCACATTGCACAACCATTACCATACTTCAAACAATTTCCCATGGGTCCTGTAGAACCAGTGGTTTCAATAAAAACGTCACCTTCAATAACTCTTTCATCTGCAAGAACTATTCCCTTTATTTTTCTATCCTCCATAATTACATCTATGGCTCTGCTTTCAAGCATTATGTCAATTCCTCTTTCTCTTAAGAGCTTTCTTACTTCTGGTTCTACTTTAGTTACATCATAAAGCGAAGCATGCTTATGCCCTGGAAATTCTATATTTTTATGTCTAGCTGCTTTATCAGTTATTTCAAATAATTCTCCCGCACCTAAATGGATATTTTCTTCTGCAGCAGTATATCTGCCATTATTTCTCATTATTCCTCCAACATTTCCTAAACCTACTAACATATCGGTCTTCTCAATAAGAATTACTTCTGCTCCAGCCTTTTTTGCTGTTAAAGAAGCTGCACAACCAGCCCATCCTCCACCTATTATTATTACTCTAGTCAATTAATACCCTCCTCTCAATTATTTTTCTTGAATCAATTTGAGTCTTACATGGCTTAACTCTTGTTCCGTCCTTAAGCCTTATAGTACAGCCTCCGCAAACACCCTCTCCACAGCATATCTCATTATTATTTGTTACTGCTAAATATGGGTTAATGCCTAACTCATCTATTATGTTGATTATATTCATATGAAGTAAATCTGAACCTGCACTATATACAAGATCAATATTTTTATTTAATAGTATATTTTTAATTAATGCCTTTCCTTCCTCACTCATTGTATTTTCTTCATAGATTTCTATATCCATGTCTTTTATGAAGTCATATATGAATATTTCATCAATACTTCCCTTATCAAGTATTAAAGCAACCTTGTTCTTATTTTTTACTAACTTCTCTATTGCAAGTAAAGCTGGTGCTTGTGATATACCTCTCGCTACTATTAAACAATTCTTCTCCTTGACCTTTTTTAAATTACTTAATCCATAGACTCCATTCCAGTAAGGCCCCTTAATTAAAACTTCCTCCTTACATTTTTTCAAATTATTCGTTTTAACTCCAATAGCTTTATAGGCTACAGTAATTACACCATTTATAGTATCAGACTGCATTACAGACATAGGCACATCAAAATACTGTGGTAAGTCTTTATCCCTTAGGAATATATAGGATCCTGGTTCTTTAAGCTGTCTAGCAAGTGTTTTAGTCACTTTTAATTTTAAAATAAAACTATTACTTCTAATTTCATGAATATCTTCAATTATGCTATTATAATAATCTCTTTGTTGTTTTATTTTATTTCCGTTCATTACAAACTCTTGATACACGCATACTCCCCTCCAGTTGCAATCGCAAAACTCTTTTCCCTGGAGTTGGGAGCATGTTATACAATTACCTGTTTCTGCAAGGTAACACGGACAGTACTCGCTACCAACATCAACGCATTCCTGTCTCTTTATCATATCTTTCACTCCCTTCTATTTTTTTGACTATAGTATTAGATTATAGAACTAGGAGTTTTTTGTTACAAAAAAAATAACATGGCTTTAAACCATGTTATGTAAATAGCTTATTTATTCATTGCTAAAAATACTTTTTATAAACTTTATAAAGTTAATTTTAGGGTTTCTCTTACTTACTTCAGCCTTTGATTTAATTTCAGCTGTATATAATAACTTTCCATCTAGAAAAACCTGAATATTACCTAGTTCTTGCCCTTTATATACAGGTGCCTGAAATGTATCAGAAACATTAAGTGCAATTTTTATTCTTTCTCTTTCACCATCTTTCAATGGAATTACCAAATCATCTTCACATAGAATATTTAAATATTCTCTATGGCCATCTAATATTTCTACTTTTTTCAAAAACTGCCCCTTAGTTAATAATAATGCTGGTTTATAATTTTCAAATCCATAATCAAGCATGTTATAACAGTCGTTAAACCAATTACCATCATTAAGTACCACTGCAATTAATTGCATTTCATTTCTTGTGGCGCTAGCAACTAAACATCTACCAGATGATCTTGTATAACCAATTTTTACTCCATCTCCACCTTTATATTCCCATACTACATCATTTTTATTTGAAAAATACTGATTAATTTCTCTGTTTGCAACCCATGTTTTTGTTTTTGAAACTTCTCTAAAAAAGTCTAGTTTCATTGCCTCCCTAGCAATAATAGCCATGTCATATGCAGTTGAATAATGATTAGGATCATGTAAACCGTGTGGATTTACAAAATTGGTATTGTTAGCACCAATATCCTTTGCTTTTTTATTCATCAAACTAATAAATTTATCCACCGACCCAGATATATGTTCTGCAATAGCAACAGCAGCATCATTTCCAGACCTTAGCATTAAACCATAAATCAAGTCCTTTAATAAAATTTCTTCATTTTTTGAAAGGTAAATACTTGACCCTTCTACACCTACTGCATTATCTTTTACTTTAACCTTAGAATTTAAGTCACCATACTCAATTGCCAACAATGCTGTCATAATTTTAGTCGTACTTGCCATAGGTCTTTTAAGATCTGGTTTTTTTGAATACATTACTCTTCCCGTTTTTGAATCAATTAGCACCGCACTATCTGCACTAGGTGATGGGTAAGTAAATCCCAAAAATGGACTTATGATTGTGATGAAAATAAAAATAAAAGATATCTTTTTTAGTTTATACAAAGGCAACACTCCATAATTAATAATAAAATATAGCTTCAGTAATTAGGAGCAGTGTTTTCTGCTCCTAATTGTTATCACAATTATCTACATTTTTTCCTTTAGCTTCTTTATCCCTAAATTTATTCTGTATGCTGCTTGCCATTTTAGGGATTGTATCTAAAATACTATTTAATATGTTTGCATTTTGATCTACTGGGAGCAATTTCATGTTTCCATTCCCTACTACAATAAAAGCAACAGGTTGTATAGAGACTCCTGCTCCTGTACCTCCTCCGAATGGGAGTTTGCTTTCACCGTTTGCTTTCTGCTCATCATCTTTATTTCCATTAGTTCCATTAAACTCAGTTCCTCCAGAAGCGAAACCAAAAGAAACTCTTGAAATTGGAATTATTACTTGACCGTCTGAAGATTCTACTGGATCTCCAACTATTGTATTTACATCTACCATTTCCTTAATACTTTCCATCGTTGTCTTCATTAAGCCCTGAATAGGATGATCAGGCATTTAATACACCACCTTTAATAAATACTTTTATTCCTTTTAAGCCTGCAATTATAATATGAACAATTTTGAGTTTTATTATACAAAAAAAGTCAAACTCTAAAATATTTTCATTAAAATCCGGATATAAGTTAATACTCATTTCTTTAACATCTTTCTGATTCAAAATAATATTTAGTAATGTACCTACTATTATCCAAGCTGTCCCATATGCAATTCCAGTTAAGGCCGCATCTCCTAGTCCAATTTTTGAAGTACAACTTAAGGAACTGATACTAATTTTGTTTAGTATATATCTAAAAGTATCACTAAATATATCTATGTATTTTTTAATATCTTTATAGTTTTCTATGATTTCCTCTAATCTTAATCTATCTTTTATATTTTGAAAAGTTTTTTCCGTATTTTTTTCTTCAATTTTCCCTTTTACTTTTAAGATAGGTTCATTATGCCTAAAAACTAAATCGAGATATGAAATTTCATAATTAAACTTAATTAGTCCTTTTAATAGTACAATTCGTATGTTTATTTTATCCTCTTGATTTTTTCTTTTAAATTCAGCTTTAATATAAATAGGAATAATATAAATAATAAATAATAAAATAAATACAACAATAAAAACTAGTTTCAAATTAATCAACTCCATATAAAAATTAATTATCCTGTTTAATTATTTTTGCCAAAAAAAGAAAAATAACACAAAATCATTTTGTGTTATTTAAATCTTCAATTTCATCTGTATTATTCCCATCAAGTTCAGGCAAAGCTTCTAATG
The DNA here is from genome assembly GCA_964470635.1 of uncultured Clostridia bacterium. Classification (GTDB taxonomy): domain Bacteria; phylum Bacillota; class Clostridia; order Tissierellales; family Proteiniboraceae; genus Proteiniborus. The sequence continues at coordinate 12,784 of CAYYDM010000032.1, forward strand.
AAGATAGCCCAAAACATCTAAGAAAATCGTCTGTAGTACCATAAATAATTGGCTTACCAGCTCTATCTAGCCTACCTATTTCCTTAATAAGGTTTTTTTCAGTTAGTGTGCTTAGAGCCTTATCACATTTAACTCCTCTTATTATTTCGATTTCAACTTTTGTAATGGGTTGTTTGTATGCTATGATTGATAATGTTTCAAGAGCAGCACCAGATAATGTTTTATTAATTCTAGGAGTACATAATTTTTTTATCCATTCAAAATGCTCGTGTCTAGTACTTAATTGATATTTATCATTGGTTTGAGTAATCTGAATCCCTCTTCTATTAAAATTAAAATCATCTATCATTTCACTAATAATTGTCTTTAATGAACTCTTGTCTAATTCTATGACATCTGAAATATCATCTAAAGAAAGGGGATCCCCCCAAGTAAATAACAATGCTTCAATAATTGATTTAACTTCTCTAATATCCATAATAATCACCTCTAAATTCTATCCTTAGGTTCGCTGATTTTTATTATTATCTCGCCAAAATTTTTTTCTTGAGCTACTTTAATGATTTTTAACTTAATTAGTTCAAGAATGGATAAAAAGACTATAACTACCCTAGTTTTAGTCATGTTTTCATTGAAAAGTTCATTAAACTTTATTTCCTTATTATGCTTTATAATACCTTCAATGTCATTCATGCATTCCTCTATAGTTAGTTCATCTCTTTGAATTTCAGTTAATTCTATTTCACTTGTTTCTTCTTTACATCTATTCAGAATAGTAAAATAAGCTGCTATAAGCTCATTAAAATCTACTTTTTCTAATTCAAAGGAATCTTGTCCCATAAATTCTTCTAACTCTTCTTTTTGCTTGAAAAATACTTTACTTTGAATATCTCCCTTAGTCTTTAGATTTTCTGCTGCCATTTTATATTTTTTATATTCTAATAATCTTTTAACTAGCTCTTCTCTTGGATCAATTTCTTCCATTTCCAATTGCTCATCTTCTACATTACTTGCTGGTAAGAGCATCTTAGACTTTATCTCTAGAAGAGTAGCAGCCATAACTAGAAATTCACTAGTCATATTTAAATCTATGCTTTGCATAGTTTTAATATATTCTATGTATTGATCCGTTATTTTAGCTATGGGAATATCATATATATCAACCTTTTCTTTTTCAATTAAATGCATAAGTAAATCTAAGGGGCCTTCAAAGGCTTCTAAAATAACTTTATATTCCATTATTATCTCCCTTTAATTATTATAATTTTAATAGGAACATGATAAATTTGACTAAAATTTCATTAGCCAATATTATCCAAGAACTTAAAATCTTATTAATTGCATCGATTATTATAATAAAAGTTGAAACAACATAAAGGTTGCTATCAATAATCAATATATATAACAATATTAATATGTTGTCAATAGTAGTATCTTTGCATTTAGATTATCAAAAATGATCCATATAAAAAACAGGATATAACCTAAAATATATCCTGTGATTTATTATCTACTTATCTAAAAAACATAGTAGTAATTTTCTTAAACATGTCAATAGCTGAAGCCTTTTTCAATGCGTTTTCAGTGACTACATTAATTTTACCTATCTCTTTGCCATTATTTTTTAAAATTATCTCACCTATTTTTTGCCCTTTTTCACATGGTGCATTTATAACCTCAGGTAATACAATTTCTTTTTCAATTTCTTTTAATGCACCCTTCTTAATTAGTAAACTATAATCACTTTCTGCTACTGCATTCAACTCATTTTCCTTCCCTTTTAGTACCTTTATTTTCTTAATTACCTCATTTTTTTTGCATATTGGCACAGCATCATAATTAGCAAATCCAAAATCTAATAGCTGCTTCGATTCCAGAAATCTACTATTTGATGTTGGACCTCCCAATACTACGCTTATTAAAGATAGATTACCTCTCTTTGCTGAAGCTGCAAGACAATGTCCAGCATCATTCGTAAGGCCTGTTTTTATACCATTAGCACCTTGGTATTCCCGTATTAATTTGTTCGTATTTACAAGGGTTTGTGTTGATTTTTTGCTTTTTCCTACTTTAATATCTGTCATGTATATAGTTAGCCATTCGTGTATTTTGGGGTAGCGCAGTAATTCTCTAGACATAATGCTAATATCATATGCCGTAGTAAAGTGTTCCTCATCTGGTAGACCTGTAGCATTTTTAAAATTTGTATTAAGCATACCAAGTAGTTTTGCTTTTTCATTCATTCTTTGTGCAAATACATCTATACTTCCTGATATATGCTCTGCTAGTGCAACAGCAGCATCATTAGCAGACCTTAAGCATATGGCCTTAAGCAAATCATTAACTGTCTGCGTTTCGCCTTCTTCTAAATATACTTGACTACCTCCCATTCTAGCTGAATTAGCACTTACATGTACTTCGTCATCAAGTTTAATCTTTCCACTATTTAAATCTTCCATTGCAATTAATAGAAGCATAATTTTTGTTATACTTGCTGGAGGTAACTTCTCATGTATATTCTTTTCATAAATTATTTCTCCAGAGGAAGCGTCAATAAGTATAGCTGATTTTGCTTCTAGTTTAAAAGGCTCTTCGCTAAATGAAGTATTAGAAAAAGCAAGAACTAATACTAAGAGGATTAAAATACTGGTTATTTTTCTATATTTTAATATCTTATTCATTTTGTCCTCCTTTCGTATAATATTTAATTTTATATTATCCATCAACTAAATAACTTATACAAGGACAAATTTACAAAAAAAGGAGACTATCTTTTTAGTCTCCTAAATTTGAGTAATATTATTTATATATTTTTAATATTTTTGTATACCATTTGCATCTACTATACCAAAGATTAGCCTTTTCTCTTTAATATTCTTATCTCCAATTTTTATCGAATTTCTCAGCTGAAGACTAACATTATTAGCTTTACTTTCATCATTGAAATGCAAATAAGCTAAAACATCTCCCTTGTTTACCTTATCATCTACTTTTTTATTTAATACTATGCCAGCAGCTAAATCTATATTACTTTCTTTTGTCTCTCTTCCAGCTCCAAGAGCTAATGCACATTTTCCTACTTCTTCGGCATCGATTGATTTAATATATCCTTCACTATCACTTAATAATTCAACTATATTTGAAGCTTTAGGTAATAATTCTGTATTTTTGATGTAATTTATATCTCCACCTTGAGCTTCAACAAATTCTAAAAGCTTGTTATATGCTTTCCCATTATTAATAACTTCCACTAACATTTCTCTACCAGATTCAATACTTTCCGATTTTTTACCTAAAAGTAACAACATTGAACCTAATGTCAAACATAACTCCACCAAATCTTTCGGTCCATTTCCTTTTAGAGTCTCAATTGCTTCTTTTACCTCTATTGAGTTTCCAATGGCATAACCTAAAGGCTCATCCATGTTAGATACTATTGCAACGGTATTTCTTTCTACTCCATTACCTATGTCAACCATTTCCTTTGCTAAAGCAAAAGCACTTTCTAAGTCCTTCATAAATGCACCGCTGCCCACTTTAACATCTAATACTATAGCATTTGAACCAGAAGCAAGTTTCTTGCTCATTACACTACTAGCAATAAGAGAAATATCGTCTACGGTTGCAGTTACATCCCTTAAAGCATAAAGTTTTTTATCAGCAGGAGTGATGTTTGCAGTTTGGCTACATATACATAGCTTAACTCTGTTTACTATAGATATGAACTCTTCCTTAGAGAGCTCCGTCCTAAGACCTTTTATGGACTCAAGCTTGTCTAAAGTACCACCCGTATGTCCAAGACCTCTTCCAGACATTTTAGAAAATGGAAGTCCACAGGCAGCCACCATGGGACCTAAAGCTAGTGTAACTTTATCACCTACACCACCAGTACTGTGTTTGTCTACCTTGATGCCTTCAATAAGAGAAAGATCAACTACTTCACCTGAATTTACTACAGCATTTGTTAAATCAACTGTTTCTCGTTTATTCATTTTTTTCAGATATATGGCCATAAGTAATGCACTTATTTGATAATCAGGAATATTGCCTTCTGTATATCCATTAATAAAAAAATTTATCTCTTCTGTTGTAAGTTCTTTTCCATCTCTCTTTTTTTGAATAATATCATACATTCTCATTATAACTTCACCTCATTAAGTATACCTTTCACAAGCTTAATAAATTTTGGTCTTGTCTCATTTGCTACTTTTACAACTTCCTCATGACTTATTGAAACTATTTCATCAGCGATTGCCATGTCAGTAACACATGATATCCCTAGAACTCTTAAACCTGTATGTCTTGCAACTATTACCTCTGGAACAGTTGACATACCTATTGTGTCTCCACCTACTTTTCTAAGCATTCTAAGTTCGGCTCTTGAAAAATAATAAGGCCCACTAATAGCTGCATATACTCCCTTTTTCGTCTCAATATTTAACTTTTTACCTACCCCTTCAGCTAATTTAATTAACTCCTTATCATATGCAGAAGACATATCTGGAAATCTAGGCCCTAATTCATCATAGTTATGTCCGATAAGTGGATTATCTCCAATAAAGTTTATATGATCCTCTATTAGCATTAATGCACCTGGATATAAGTCCTTATTCATTCCACCACAAGCATTAGTTACTAATAGCATTTGTATTCCTAGAGCCTTCATCACTCTCACCGGAAAAGTAACCTCTTGCAATGAATATCCTTCATAATAATGAAATCTGCCTTGCATTGCCATTACTTTTTTCCCTTCTAGCTCTCCTAATACTAATCGTCCTTCATGGCCTTCTACTGTAGAAACAGGGAAATTAGGAATGTCTTTATAATCAATTATTATAGGATTTTTTATTTCACCTGCTAGTGTTCCTAATCCTGATCCTAGAATAAGCCCTATTTGAGGTGCGAAATCTATTCTCTCTCTTATAAATAAACTAGTTTCATCGATAATTTCTAATAAATTCCTCATATCATTTCCCCCATTATATTCCTTTTAATATTTCTTTAATTAAAGAAATGAAATCATTCTTTACTCGTTCAGAAGTTTCAATTACTTCACTATGGTCTAAAGGCTGGTCTAATATTCCAGATGCCATATTAGTAATACATGATATTCCAAGTACCTTCATATTTCCATGAACTGCCGCTATAACCTCAGGTACAGTAGACATTCCAACTGCATCAGCACCTAAAAAAGATGCCATTCTTACTTCAGCAGGTGTTTCATAACAAGGTCCTGAATTCCACACATAAACTCCTTGTTTAATTTCAATATCTAGATTTACAGCTGCTTTTATAGCTAAATCAATCAAAGATTTATCATATGCATGGGACATATCTGGAAATCTAGGCCCCAATTCATCATAATTTTCTCCAATTAAAGGGTTGTCAAAAGTGAAATTTATATGATCAGTAATAATCATCAAATCACCAGGTTTATATTCCTTATTAACTCCTCCTGCGGCATTGGTTATTATTATATACTCAACCCCTAAAGCTTTCATGACTCTCACCGGAAATGTAACTTGTTCTATTGGATACCCCTCGTAATAGTGGAATCTTCCCTGCATGGCAATAACACCATTACCTTCCAACTTTCCGATTACTAGCTGGCCTTTATGCCCTTGTACGGTTGATGTAGGAAAATTTGGTATTTCTTCATATTTTATTGCTACTGCATCAGATATTTCATCAGCTAATGGTCCAAGACCTGATCCTAAAATGATTCCAATCTTAGGTTTTTGAACTAACTTGTTATTTAAATATTTTAAGGTTTCATTAATTTTATCAACTAAATTCACTAAATTCCCTCCTATATATCTAAAATCAAATGAGCAAAACTTTCTCCATTGTTTATTTTTTCTAAACCTAATAGTTCTAATATTGTAGCTCCAATATCTGCAAATGTTCTTCTTGTACCTATGTCAATACCTTTCTTTATCTTATTACCATATATTAGGACAGGTATATATTCTCTTGAATGATCAGTACTAGCTGTTGTAGGATCACATCCATGGTCAGCAGTGAGGATTAATATCTCATCGTCCTTAAGATTATCAATTATCTCAGGAAGTCTACTATCAAACTCTTCCAAGGCTTTTGCATATCCTTTTACGTCATTTCTATGACCGTATTTCATATCAAAATCTACTAAATTAGTAAATATCAATCCTCTATTATGTTCTTTAATATATTCTAATGTTTTATCTACTCCATCCATATTATCTACTGTATGAACACTTTTTGTTATTCCTTGTCCGCTAAATATATCTTCAATTTTACCAACAGCCATAACTTCTAATCCAGCTTCTTTTATAGCATCTAATATAGTTTTTTCTACTGGTTTCAATGAAAAATCCCTTCTATTAGACGTCCTTGTAAAAGAACCTGGTTTCCCAACAAATGGTCGAGCAATAACCCTACCTACACTATATTTACCTGTCAAGATTTTCCTAGCTATTTCACATAGTTCATATAATTTATGAATGGGTATAACATCCTCATGTGCTGCTATTTGAAAAACGCTATCAGCCGAAGTATATACTATTGGATAACCAGTATCTATATGTTCTTCACCCAATTCATCTATAATTACAGTTCCTGAAGCTACTTTATTCCCTAAAATTTTCGTACCTATAAGGTTTTCAAATTTTGCTATAAGCTCACCAGGAAATCCATTAGGGAAAGTGGGAAAAGGCTCTTTAAGTATAATACCTCCTATTTCCCAATGCCCTGTGGTAGTATCTTTACCAGGAGATTTCTCTGCTAATTTTCCATAGCTGCCAACTATATTATTTACATGTTCTAGACCTTCAACACCTTCAATTGAGCCAAGGCCAAGTTTGTTTAAATTTGGTAAATTAATATCCTTTATATTTTTAAGTATATTGCTTAATGTATTACTGCCCTCATCACCATATTTATAAGCATCAGGTAATTCTCCTATTCCTACACTATCTAGTACAATTAAAGTTACATTATTAATCATAATACTCCTCCTCTCTGTTTATATTATACCCAAAGTTTGTATAAGTTCTTGCAGAAAAATTAACCCACCGAGAAGGTGGGATTATGCTCTAGGATGTGCTTTTTTATAAACTTCTTTAATCTTATTCTTTGTTATTAATGTATAAACCTGAGTAGTTGATATATCTGCATGTCCCAACATTTCCTGCACCGATTTTAAATCAGCACCGTTCTGCAGTAAATGAGCTGCAAAAGAATGCCTTAATGTATGTGGAGTTATGTTTTTGTTAATTCCAGCCTGGTTTGTATATCCCCTCACGATCTTCCAAAAACCTTGTCTAGTAAGTCTTTTGCCATGATAATTAACAAATAAAGATTTTTCATCACTATCTTTTAAAAAGTTCATTCTATGTTTCTCTATGTACAAGCTTAAAACATCTACTGCTATTTTTCCAATTGGAATTACCCTTTCGTTAGCAGTATCCTTGGAACTTAATATGTAATCCATGTACAAATTTATATCATCTACATTTAATGCTATGAGCTCTGAAACCCTAATTCCCGATGCATACAACAGTTCTAGCATAGCCTTGTCCCGTACACCCTTGGTAGAATTCACATTAGGCTGTTCTAGCAGTATTTCTACTTCTTTAGGTGTTAATATGCTTGGAAGCCTTTTCTCTTGTTTAGGAGATTGAAGATTTATAGTTGGATCCTTGTTAATAATTCCTTCATTTAAAAGAAATTGATAAAAGGATCTTAACGATGCAATATTCCTTGATACTGTAGAAACTGACTTCCCTGATTTTTGTAAATTCATAAGATAAGTAATTATTAATGTCTTATTCACATTTACAATATCTGATAAATTGTTTTCCTTCAAGTAAGCATTGAATTGTCTCAAATCTCTAATATAAGACTCGATTGTGTTTTGAGACAACTCTTTTTCTAACTCTAGATAACCATTAAACTTTAGTATGTTGCTGTCCATAGTATTTCCCCTTTATAGTCTTAAGTATATTTATTATTCAACATTTGTTTATAAAATCCTCCATATTATTATTTTTTTTAGCTTTTAAATAAAAATATGAAATAATAGTTTTAAGGAAGTATAGAAATTAAGCATATTTTCATTATTAAATTTTAAAATCTACATTACATATCCTAGTAATAGTTTCATGAAAATAGGAGTTACGTAAGCCTCTACTAAGCTCCCTGCAATAATCATTAATGAAAAAATAGATGTAGAGATTAAATATCTTGTTAATTCTGATAAAAAACTAAACTTTGCACCTCGTTTTGTTTTGCTTGTAACTATTTTTATAGAGAAATTTATTGACAGTGCTGCTAAAGCAATAATTCCAGGTATGGCAAAGATGTTTTGAGGTAGTATTGTTAACATAGAAAAAGCAAATCCTTTAATACCGAGCTCATTTATTAAAAAGCCTACAGTAAAACCTACAATAAATCCCCTTAAAGCTACAATAAAAATTATAATTGGTAGTCCAATTACAGTTATCCCTAAAAACCAAATTAATATTATAGTTTGAAGACTATTTACCAATGAATGTTTTAATAAAGTAAAGCTCTCAATTTTTTCATTGCTTAATACTTTAAAAAAAGAATTTAAAAAACTTATTAGACTTTGACTTTGATCCTTACTTAATACGTTTATAGTAATTGCACCAGCAGATATCCCAATCATTAGTATTAATACTAATAAAAAATACTGTATGAAGTTATCTTTTATGTTTTTATAAATAATATCTTTCATCTTCAAAAAAAGTATATCCCCCTTTCATACAAGCCTATATACATTAATATGCTTTTTAGGGAGATAATATTACCTAGCAATATTTACTTTCATTTCACTATTTATTATCTACTTTACTATCTTTCTTTATTCTTTCATATGCCATAAAAATTCCAATTATTGTCTTGCCATCTTTAATTGTTCCATTGTGAATCATATCCATAGCCTCATTAATATTTATCTTAACAACATCTATGTATTCGTCATCTTCAGGAGTAGCTTCTCCAGGTATAACCCCTGTTGCAATAAAAATATGTATCTTTTCATTTGTATAACCTGGTGATGAAAAATAGTCAAAAATATATTCCATTTTTTCAGCATCCAAGCCTGTCTCCTCTTTTAGTTCCCTTTTTGCACATTCAACAGGTTGCTCATTTATTTCCAACTTTCCTGCTGGTATTTCAAGTAGCACTGTTTCTGTTGCTTTTCTAAACTGTTTGACAAAAACTATTTCATCTTCCCTAGTAATTGGAACAATTGCTACAGCGCCTGGGTGTTCAACTATTTCTCTTTTAGAGTATTTTTTGTCAGGTAATTCAACTGTATCTATTCTTACAGATAATATCTTGCCTTCATATATCTTTTCACTTTTCATTGTTTTTTCCTCAAAAATCATAGCAATTTATCCTCCTTTATGGAATAAAAAACGTAAATTTTCATATATTACTATATATCAAAAAGGGAGTTGTTTCAATTGATTAAAATTACAGCTAAGAATAGACTATATTTAATTGGAAAAGCAGAAGAAATTATTGAAGCTATTGATGATATGCTAATTAAATATGGTGAAAATGCTAAGTTATCAGATATTATTGATCATTATCTAAGAACTTAATGCAGGTTTTAGCAACCGAACCTAAGGTTAAGAAAAAAGTTTCATCATCATAATAGCCTCTACCCATGGTTTTTATATCAAGATTATAGTGATTTAACGCATTTAGTACATCATTCCCATTCTCAAAAATAATACTATGTCTATTGTTAATATTACTTGCATTAATTTGTGAATTAATAAAATCAGCTTCATTTTTTTCAAGTAATGGTAGCACTATATTAGTTCTTGTATTTGTAATTTTGCTCAATATTGTCATCGTATGGTGACTTATACCTTTATGCCTCTCTCTTTTATCTGCAAAGCTTAATCTTGGCACTGCAAGGCTTATCCCTCCTAAATTATTGACAGCATCTATGATATAGCCTTGCTCAATGCCGCTAAATCCATATTGGGTGCCTGTGCCTACTATTCCTGGTCCCATTGTAATTATTGTAACATCACTATTAGCTACAACTTTTGCTGCAATAATACCAGTATAGATATTGACACACTCAAAATCCCCTCCGAAAGCATGACCTACTGTAATCGTATTTTTTAAAATGCCTTTATCCTTTAGTATCTTAACAGTTTTGCTGAAATGCAAAGGTAGTGCTCCAGCATCAGTCATAATATATGATATGTTTAAATCAGGTCTAAGCCATTTTATCGTAGCAGCAATTGGAGCTAGCATACTATGAAGTGTGCCGACTATATAAAGTGAACCATTTAAGCTTTCAAATTGTTTAAATTCTTCGTGATATTCACTCTCCTGCTCTTCAGTAGCTAGGCATTTTATCTGTAAAGGTGTATATCTTAGTTTCATAATATGACCTAATTTCTCTGTAGCACTTTTTGATTTATTTTTATTATTATAAATTACAAAGTGATAACCCCCAGTTCCAAGCCCAAGCTCTATTGCTGTAGTGTTTAAAACCACTTTATCACCTATGTCTACTTGCCCTGTAATTCTATTATAGTTAACAGCTTTAGCACCTTCTCCTTCTATGTTTACAACAATCCATGTTACTTCATCATTAGATTCAATTATCTTTGTTACAATACCATCTTTGTATGCTAACAGTTTAATTACCTCCTATTGTCTTCCCAGTTTATCAATATAACATAATAATCTATTATTATCAATAATTCTTGTTAGTGAATAGTATTCGGAAATGATATGAATAATAATTAAGAGTATCAGACATAAGGTCTTTACCCATATAGGCTGTGTTCCAGCACAAAATACTCCAAGGGTCATTCCCAACACATTAGATCCAGTATCTCCCATCATAGATTTAGCTTTTAAATCATAGGGCAAATAAACCAATACTATACCTAATAATGAAATCATAATATAATTATATTTACTCATTTTTGAAGTAAGAATAAGTATTATTGACAATAACATAAAGACCTTGCCTGCCCTACCAGGTCTTAGATCAAAAAGATTTATTAAATTAGTAAATAAACCTATTATTAAAATGTTCATCACTAACTCAATTACATTTGTGGATATAATTATGGAAGCAAAAATAGCTGCAATTCCTCCTATTATAAGTTTTAAACCACCTGTTGTTAGTTTCATTCTCAATAATGATGATATATGCCCTTTAAACCCTTTGATATCTTTTTCTCCAATTAAATCATCTACTATTCCTATTATGCCAATTAGTAGTATTGAAATTATATAAGTATAAACATAAATCTCCTGGTTTCTACTGAATAATGAAAACATAAATATAACAAATGTTTGAACTATAATAAATACCAATCCCATTCCTATAGGAATTTGCTGTTTTCTAAAGTTTAGTGCAATACAATTATTAGTAATGAAACTTAAAATTCCACTAGTTAAGAATGTTACTATGTTTAAAACTCTCATTTGCTCACCTTCTAAATGCTAATATAATTAATGTAATCAGAATATTAAAGAACTGTTTACCTCTGTGCATAAATCCTTCTAGATTTCTTCCTGTTTCTCTATGGGTCATTTGTACATCAACTTCTTTAATAGTAAAGCCTCTCCTTAATGTTTCTACTGTCATAGCTACTTCAACACCAAATCTATTAGGTATATAGTCAATACTATCAATTACTTCTCTGCTATAAACCCTTTGGCCTGATAAAGTAGAAGTAATGTTTTTGCCCGTGTAATAGTAAACGCCTTTATTGGCAAGATTTTTCACTAATCCAAATCCTCCCTTTTTTTTAGGTTTTTGAAATCTAGCTATTATTACATCGGCTTCACGGTTTATAGCTGGAAGTATTAATTTCATAACTTCATCACTAGTTCTTCCTAAATCTCCATCTATCATAACTAAATAATCAAAATTACTATTCTTAATAGCTTCGCTAATAGCATATCCCTTACCTCTATTTTTTTCCAGCCTTATAAAAGTGACATCTAATCTTTTAACTATTTCCTGTGTTCTATCTGTAGAGCCATCATCCACTACTATTATCTCGTCTATTATATCTATTTTTTTTATGTTCTCAATTGTGTTTTTAATAAAATTTTCTTCATTATATACAGGTATTACTGCTACAACTTTAGCCTTAAAATTATTCATAAATAACGCTCCTTATTATTCAATAATTATTGCACCTAGATTTGGAACTAAACTCTCAGCACTAGGCTTTACGCCATAATTACCTGGCCTTCCATCTATGGCTAATACTAGTGCTACTTTACCCATAATTGTATCTACATTATCTACTGATGAAATTCTATTAGCTTTGTACTTGTCAATGTATGAATATTCTACATCCTCTTTCTCAATTCCAATAACAGAAATATTAGCTTTTTTGCTAATACTAATTATTCTTTTATCAATAGCATCAAATCTTGTATCATCTTTATCCTTTCTTCCCCCAGCTATAACCAAATAATCAATATTGGTATTATATCCTCCAGTAGCATCAATTAGACCTTCTGACTTGAATGTTTCTATAACCTTATCATTTTGACCAGTAATGATTTCTTGGGCAATTGAATCTATAGCTAATTTAGTAATATTATTGTCTACATTGCTGATACCACTAGCCTTTTCATATGCTATTTTCAATAAATCCAAATCAGAATCAAAGCTGTTTTTTATGGTTGTTATAGATGTAACATCTGCTCCAGCAGACTCTAATGTCTGGCTTATACCTTCATATATATAATCATCACTTGTTTCAATAATTGCTATTTTCATTCCAACTAATTTATCTTTTATTACATCACCATAAATTGCTTTATTAAACTCTCTCAGCATATTATTTTCTTTAGTTACTTTATCTATTTCCTCCTTAGTAGCTTTGTTTTCTTTCTCTATATAATCAAATCTTTCTTCAAGCTTAGTTACTATATCTTCTTTCTGTGATAATAAAATATCTTGCGCATTAAACATAAAACCAATATATATTCCAATAGCTAGAGCTAAAAAAATTGATACAACAGTTAAAACATAATATTTTATATTTGCCAACATTCAATAACCTCCTAAAAGCCAAATAAAAGCCTAAATCTAATTTGAATTAGCTTGATTAATTCCTGCATTGGTGGAAACAAAAGTGTTAAAACAATGATTGGTATTAAAGCCGCAATGCCTAAACCAATGACATATTTCAACTTAAGATTACTTCTGTAGAGCATATTAACCCCTTTAGCATCTACTAACTTTGAGCCTACTTTTAGTCTAACTAAAAATGTACTTGCCATTCCACTCCTGCCTTTTTCTAAAAAATCAATCATGTTACTATGAGTTCCAACAGCTACTATTAATTTTACATTATTTGAATAAGCTAGCAAGAAAGCAATATCTTCACTTGTGCCAGCTGAAGGATATATCTTTGCTTCTAAGCCTAGGTTCTTTATTCTATCAAGACCAGGCGCCCTACCATCTTTATATGCATGTACAATTATCTCCTTG